>CAYHOV010000009.1:0-24554 GCA_964358615.1 Candidatus Woesearchaeota archaeon
TTAGACTGACCTTCATTCTGCTGTCGCTCCTGGTGAGGTTCACGGTGTAGAATCTGATTGAACCGTACGCGTCACTCGTTGTAGTGTCTCCCCGCCAATTCCTTTAAGTTTCGATCTTGCGACTATACTTCCCAGGTAGCTCACTCTTCGCCTTCGCTTCAGCACCGATTTCTCCCGAAGAGAGACCGATGTTTAGTGAGCAGGGTTTACTGCTAGGACTACTTGGGTATCTAATCCAATTTGCGCCCCTAGCCTTCATCCCTCACTGTCGGATCCGTCCTTGCAAAGTGCCTTCGCTAAATTGTTAGTCTCACCAAGATTAACGTATTTGACCACTACCTTGATGATACTCTTTGCATCTTCCGGTCCCTAGTCCGCCAGTATTTCTTGCACGCTCCACACTTGAGATGCAGAATTTCACAAGAAACTTAACGAACAAGCTACGGATGTTTTAGACCTAATAAAGTTGGCTGCGACTTGGACTGCCGGGATTACCGCGGCGGCTGGCACCGGTCTTGCCCAGTCCTTATTCCCCTGCCTTTTTACAGCAGAGAAAAGTTTTCCTGTGTGGAAAACACTTTGGTTCGCTTTGTCACGCTTACGCGCATTGCAAAAGATTCGCGACTGCTGCACTCCGTAGAGCTGGGAATAGTGTCTCAGACTCCCTCTCAGGGCGACTCCGTAAAGAGCCCTTACTGATCATCGGCTTGGTGGGCTATTACTCCGCCAACAACCTAATCAGCCGCAGTCCCATCCTTGAGCTCGAATTTGAAAGATTCAGCGTTCCAGCGAGAATCTCCTATCAGGTATTAACCTCAGTTTCCCGAGGGTATCCCTGACTTAAGGGTAGGTTAACTACGTGTTGCTGAGCAGTGCGCCGACTCAACGTCAAACTTGCATGTCTAATACCAAACCAAATAGCCGCAGCCTCCAGCAGGATAAACTGGAATTAACAAAGCTTTTTCCAACTTTGGCTAGAAAATTTAAAGGTAAATTTCTAGAAAACAAGATCTATCCATTACTGCTAATCGAAACTAGAACTGATTACATCATACTTTATATTAAATAAAGTAATCATTCTAGCCTCAATAAATCTGATTGAAGCGTTGGAAATAATTTCCATGCTTAACATTTTATAGAAATCACTCACGAACAAGACTATTTAAAGGTTTCGTTTTTTTTTGATTTTTCCCCGTCGGACTTTCATAAACTTTTCGTCGGAGTTTTTAATGCATTCAGAATTTTTAGGATTTATCAAAAACATATACAAGATGAACTTGGGAGAATAAATGAAAAATAAAAACTCCCGATGGTTCAACAATTCTCCTTATTTCAAAACTTCATCTTCTGTACTCGTCGTCTCACTTTCATTTTCTTCCTCCTCTTCCTCTGCTTCATCTTCTTCCCAATAATTGGACTGATCGTCATCATCTTTTATCACATTGTCTTCTAGAATTTCTTCTTCACTCTCTTTTTCCTCTTCCTCCTCTTCCTCTTCATCAATAACAATAATCTTCCCTTCTTCCACAATTATATTTTCATTTTCAGGCCATTCTCCACTTTTTGATTTATCACTATTCTCTTTTAATTCTTCTTTTTCAAAAATTTCCCCTTCACCATCTTCTTCCTCATTTTCTTCTTGTATTTTTTCTTCGTCTAAACTTTTGAATAGATTTAGTTCTACTTTTTTTTCTATCCTCAATATCTTTTTAAGCCATAAAATAAATTTCATAATTTTTTGTATTTTCCAGGGTTTTTATCTTTTAGTATACTACTGAATATTACTTTTCTTTCATCTCATAGGAGCCATCCCAATCTTTTTCAGGCCCATTATTCAAGAACTCTTTACATCTCTCGACAAATAACTCCGACGACTTATCTTTCTTTGCTAGTTTTTCAAATTCTCTCAAGGCCTCTTTGAATTTTTTATTGAAATAAAGATCAAGCGCTTGCTCATAATTTTCGCAAAATTCTTTATTATAGTCCACACACAGTTCATAGATATCTACTGCAGATTTTTTCCCTTTTACTTTGACCCTATCAAGTAATCTGCAGCCAAATTTATCTTTTACCGCGTCTCGCGTATTTTTCGCGATGATGATGCCTACGCCATATTTTTTTGTCAAACTCTCCAATCTCGACGCTAAATTTACAGTATCCCCAAGAGCAGTATAATCAAACCGATCCTGGCTTCCCATATTTCCCACAATCGCCTCGCCAGTATTTATTCCACAGCCAATATCTATTTTCTCAAATTTTTTGTCTTTTTTTCTCAGTTCTCTTAATTTTTTAATTTGCTCAACCGCGCTTTTGCAAGAGAGATATGCATGATCTTTTTCATTTAATGGTGCATTCCAAAAAGCCATTATAGCGTCGCCAATAAACTTATCAACAGTTCCACGATTTTCCATGATCACCTGAGTCATTTCTGTCAAATATTCATTGATTATTTCAACCAGTTCATGGGGTGTTAATTTTTCACTTATCGTAGTAAAACCTCGTATATCACTAAAAAATACACTGATTATTCTCTTATCTCCCCCAAGTTTTAACTCTTGCCGTCGCTGAATAATTTCTTTTACAAGATCTTTGCTAAGATATTTTCCAAATGCATCAGTCAGATAGGCGCTATTCTTTTTCTCTTCCAAGTAATTCGCACCGATTCTCACTCCTGTGAATACGATTATGCAAAGCGGAACAAAAAATAAATCAAGGATAATATTCGACCTTTCAAATACCAAAACCGCGATATAGAAATAAATTCCAACAATCGCGATTAAAATAGGGACGATATAATATATTTTTAATCTTCCCAAAAAGAAATAGCTGACAATTGAAAAAAACAATACAGAGATTAAAATACTTCCTTGACTTTGGCGTTCTAAAAAATTATTAAGTATGAGATTTTGCAGGACATTAGCATGAATTTCTACTCCTGCCATTGCAATTCCATTTGAAGTAGGAACAAAATAATTATCATGCAGATTCGGTGCAGTCGCTCCGATTAAAACAATTTTATCCTTGAAAGACTCGCTAAAATTTTTCTCAAGTAATTTATATGCGCTCAGAGAATTAAAACTTCCTGGCCCTGAAGCAAAATTTATCAGATATTCTTTTTCCTCTGCATTTATATTTCCAATCGCTTTTTCATAGATTACAAATGAAAACGGTTCTGCATCTTCTGTCAGATCTGCTCTTAACTTTCTAGTTATTCCGTCGTCATCAGTATCGAAGTTTACATATCCCTGACTCGAATTAAATATTGGCCTATACAATTTTTCACTGACTTCTGCCGCGAGCACGATATTGCCGCTACTTTCTATAATTTTTTTTAATGAAGAATCATTTTTGCTTGTCTCAAAAAAAGACACATCAACACCTACTGCTTTTGCATTTTTTGTCTTTTCAAGGATCCGTGAAAAAACATTCCTGTCCCAGGGCCATCTGCCGATTTTATTTATGCTTTCATCGTCGATTTTTACGATGATTATATTGTCTAATGCTGCTTTTCCACCATACATCCTATCTGCAAGATTTGCCTCAATATTCGAAAAAAAATTAAAATAAATCATAATAAAAAATATAGAGAACAACGCAAAAAATATTATTAAATTGGTATTATTTTTTTTCATGATTTCAATAAACAAAATTGTATTATAAACTTTTATTTTTTAATAGATAAGAAACTATACACCTATTGCTTTTAATTTCTGGATTTCTTTGGTGATCTGCACGATTTTATCCACAGAATCGATCTGCATCGGAGATTTCTGGCTCAATTCTTCTAGATTGATTTTTCCGTCGTCAGCATCACTCAATCCTTGTGCGATCTGCTCATCTGTCAAACCATACTGAGATTTAACAATTCCAACAACAGTTGGATGTTTCTCAATTTCCGATTCTCTTAAATCTTTTAATTCTTCAATTGTTCTCGAGTCTTGAGCCTCAACTTTTGCCTTTTCATCTCCACTCAATGTTCTTTCTAAAATTTTCCCATCTTTATTTTCAACAGCTCTGTCTTTTGGAACATCATATTTTTTCCCATCACGTGCATATTCCACATTTCCCTCACCGACAAAAATCTTATCCGGCGTTATTCCAAATGCAGTTCCTCTAACAGAAGCGACGCTGTTTCCTGCCTGGACACTATATTCTTCAATGCCCAGTAATTTTGTAAATTTATTCCAAGTTTCTCCCGATTCTTGCTTTATCTGCGGATGTTCTTTTGTTAGATCAGAAATAATTATTTTAGTATTTGATTCCATCAAAACAAATATACTTTCATATAACACAACACTTGCTTTCCCGTCAGCACCAGTCTCAACAACATCTGTTTGTTTTAATTTTATATTTCCAGCCACAGAATTTCCATTAACTGTCACACTTCCTTTTTCTACACTAAGTTGAGCAGCGACGGTTTTTGAGCTAGTTATAGAATAATAAGCAAATCCCATAGCAACAACGACTAATAATAAAATAACTCCAAAAATTTTCAGACCTTTTCCCATATAATCCTTAATTTTTCTTTATTTTTAAACCTATTCTATCCTTCAAATACACACGCCATATTTTCTAGATTCCTTAAGTCTTTCAAGAGCCATCCTACAATCATGAGGATTAATCATCATGTAATCTCTAAAACTAACATGGGGCAATAGGCCTGCTTCCATATGTTGCCGCCTCCATCCCAAGGCCGAATGCACATTATTTCTGTGATGGTTTCTTGATCCATCTGGCAAAGCCAAATCTAATTGATTTACTACATCCGAAACTACCTCAAAAATCATACGATGCCTAATTGATTTATATAAATCTACAACCATTTTTCACAGAACTAGAAATGGTTTTTAAACTTTTGCATATTTTTAAAATTTTAATAGGAACAAAAAACTTAAACCCCTTGTTCAGCACCAGGTCCGCGCTTCTCACTTTCATTATCAGATTCTTCAGAAATTCTTCTCATTCTATCTTCAATCATCTGTTCTTCTGTGATTTTTTCTTTCTCTTTTTCCTTTGCTTTCTTTTTCTTTCTGATTTCTTCTACTATAAGTTTTTCTCCAACAAAATCTTCTAAGCTAGGCAGTGGTTTTTTTATTCCATGTGCTTTCATATATTCTCGAGCGAGTAACCAGAAAATTAATCCTATGGATTTGTTACTCTTATTGTTTGCAATTGCAACAACATCTACATTATGGGTGTGATTATTTGTATCACAAATCGCTACAACAGGTATAGCAATTAAATTCGCATCATTTAATGCATTTTTATCATTCCAAGGATCACATACCATGACCATCTTTGTCTCAAAAAAATTAGGTAAGCATGTATTTGTTATAATTCCTGCCGGATATTTTTTTGTAAAAACTCTTACGCCGGTTAATTCTGAAAACATTTTGACCGGTCTCCAACCAGCTTCTCTTTTGCAGGCAATTATCCATTCTTCTGGTTTGAACTGGACAATAAAATCAATAGCTTCTTTCAATTTTTTATCAACAGTATTTGTGTTTAAGATAGCTAATCCATCCAATCTTCTTCGATAAACATACTCTCTCATTGTTGGAGTGATGACTTTTGTTCCGAGATAGGACGATGTTTTGATATAATCGTCAAGCGATGTCAAAACAACTTCTCCACTAGTCTCTTCTTTTTCACTTTTTTCTTTCTTTTCTTTCTTGAGTTTTTTTTGAGATTCAACTATTTCCTTTTCATCGTTAATATCGACTTCATTCTCTTCGAGTTCTGATTTTTTTGTTTCCATTTTATATTTACAAGTAAACAGAATTATCTGTTCACTTCAATTTTGCATCCAAGTCGTCGCGCACCACTTTATTTTTGTAAAGCATATTTAAGGTGCAATTCGATGCATATCTACCTTGTCTGATAGGTTTTTAAATCTTTTCAGGACAAATTTTTTATTATATTCTGAAATGTAATAAAACAAATAAAAACTTCTACAGACTTGTAACGCTTAACAAGTTAAGTATGCATTACTCACCCGTCGACCGACTTAGTTTGCCAAATATTTTAGCGAAGCCCAAAATAATTTGTGTATATATTCTACCTCAATGTATAAGCCAGGGACATATGTCCTACCTCCAGATTTACTAAAAATTAAAGAAGTTCGTCGTTAATAAATTCATTAATTAGCTAAAAAACTCTTTCTATTTCAATTTTTGTATTAAAACTTAATAAATTATAATCTCCTCTATAAAATTAGACTATTTGCCTAGGACATATGTCCGCGGATTGCACAATATATTCTACCTCAATAATCCTTAAATACTTAAGATTTTATTTTAATTCATGGGCGAAGAAAATATTCCCGGAAATTTAATTGTTCCTCTTATTTTTAGAGTCATCTCTGCACATTTTCCTACAGAATCTGTTTGGGGTCGTCCCGAGGCAGATGGCGATCCGACGATTCAGTCTTGGATTAAGGGTTGTGTTCAAAAAGCAGTATTGAGAGTAGAGAGTGAAAGCTCCGAGGGAAGAGAAATTAAAGTTCTGAGATTCATTGGTTCTCCGCATCTTGAATCTGGAGATAGAATTCGAGCTCTTGTTCCGAAATACAAAGAGGGAGAACGCTATGGTTATCATCCAGAGGGAAGGGCGATTCGTATTGCAACTTATTCTGAACGGCCTTTCCAAGAGACTGAACAAGTTTCAAGGATTGAAAAACTTGCCGACGATGGCAGTGTTCGGGCTAGTTGGGAATTAACTTAATATTCCAAATATTTATAATCTCTCCATCTATATTTTTATAAAATGGGCCGAAAGAAGACATTCATAAAAATACCAAAACGCGTCGACGTAAAATGCCCTAAATGCGACTCGATAAATCGCCTTCAAGTTCCAGACCAAGGCACAATAAATTCTTTTCAATGCAATAATTGTTCTCAATTAATCAGACCACCAATAACTCAATGCTGCATAATCTGCGCTTTCTCTGACAAAAAATGCCCACTCAATTCAAAAATAGAAGCCCACGCAAAAGGCCTGGGATTAAGATAATTCTACTGATTTATATCCACAATTTCCCAAATTATAGACTTCAGTCCTACCAACTTTTTTCATTCCCTCTGCTTCATGAATATGCCCGCAGAAAACATATCTCGGACTATACTTTTCAATATAATCTCGGATTAGTTTACTGCCTGCATGTTTTCCCTGCCATTCTTTTGGAGCAAATTTAGCATCGACCTCGTCGAGAATTCCATAGGGTGGCTGATGGCACACCAATATATCTGTCCTGCCAAAATTTTTCAAAAATATTCTCGCTTTTTCACTTTGCCTCTTTGCTCTATCAGCAATACTTTTATCATCTGGCCGAAATTCTTTTGCCCAACACGCATCTAGAAAATATTCTAAACATCCGATTCTAACGCCTTGGAAATTTGCAACACGATTATTGATTACGCGAACATCTGGTAAGTCATTTAAAGAATTAGATAGAAAAGGCAATTCAATTCCATGTTTCTTTGATAATCTTCTTGTCTCGACATTAGAACTTTCCAAATTTCCAAAGATACTGAAAACCGGCGCAAATCTTCTTAAATATCTGACTAATCTCATACTAGAATTATATGCTTGCATAAATGCCATTTTTTCTTGATTAGCAGAATATTCTTTCTCAGGCAAACCTTCTCTTTTTCTCCTAAGATTTTCAAAAAACATTTTTCTTGCAAGATCTGCCTTGCCCAGATCTCCGGTAATTAAAATAAGATCTGCATCCAACGGAATTTTTCTTATATCGTCGAGATTTCCATGAGGGTCGCCGATTGCCAATATTTTCATTACACTCTGGACAAAAAATGATTTATTAATTTATCTATACCTAAGAATTAATCTCCCCTGTTCTCCTCATCTTCATCATTTTCTTCATGCTCAAATTTCTCAGTAATATATCCACCCTTCTGGAAATCCCACAATCTTTGATACTCTCCACCCTCAGTAATTAGATCCCTATGCGAACCAATCTGCAATATTTTTCCATTTCTCATTACAACGATTATATCTGCATGCATTATCGTAGACAATCTGTGCGCGATTATTATTGATGTTCTTCCTTGCATCAACTTTGCAAGATCTTTTTGTATTTCATGTTCTGTCTCAGAGTCCAAAGCAGACGTAGCCTCATCTAAAACCAATATTCTTTTATTTGCAAGTATTGCCCGGGCAATGCTTACTCTCTGTTTTTCTCCACCCGAAAGTTTGACTCCCCGTTCTCCAACGATAGTATTTTCTTTTTTAGGAAGAGTTTTTACTAATTTGTCTAGCTGTGCGAATCTTATAGCTGCCATAACCTGTTTTCTCGAAGCTTTTGGATTTGAAAACAAAATATTATTATATATTGTATCGTCGAATAAAATACATTCCTGTGGAACAATGGACATTTCGCTTCTCAATGAGTCTTGTTTAACATCTCTGATATCCATTTCGTCCACTAAGATCTTTCCATCCGAGACATCATACAATCGATAAAGCAATTTTATCAGCGTCGATTTCCCACAACCCGAATGTCCGACTAAGGCAACTTTTTTATTCTTTGGCACAATCAAACTAAAATCCTTGAATATTTTTTTCTTTTCTCGATAGGCAAAATCAATATTCCGGAATTCAACTTCTCCTTTTTTTATCTCAAGCTTTTTTGCATCAGGTTTATCTTTTATCTCGCTTTCTATTTTTCCATATTCAAACAATTCCTGAAGATCTGCCATGCTCCTGGAGAAATTCCTTACCCCGTGTACAAATCCGAACATTGGCCCAATGAGTCCGACATAGACCGTATATATGAATGCAAGAGTCCCAATAGTCATATTGCCTGCTAAAAAACTTTTTATTGATAAGTAGAATAGAAAAAAGGTTCCGATAGCAAGTATAAGGGTTTGTAGGGTATTTGTCGCTCTCCAATAATTCCAATTATCTATTGCAGCTTTTTTTGTTTTTTGTGTGAGATTTTTATAGCGACTTTTTATAAAATTTTCTTTTCCAAAATATCTTACCGAGTCTACGTTAGTAAAAAAATCAGCCATATTGCCTTTCTCAATATCTTCTGCTTTGTTATAGATGATATTTGATTTTTCAGAAACCTTTTGCATAAATATTCCCAAGGATACAAATACTGTAAGGGTTCCAAAAATTATTAATGCCGAAGGAATATCAAGATAAAATACTGCAATCGTTCCAACTATTGTCTGGAATACCAACGGAGACATATCAAATAAGATAACATCATTCAATCTTTCTATTGCAGAAGCACCCCTTCCTAATCTTGAGATTAGGCTTCCGGTTTTATGTGTCGTGTGAAAATTTTGATCCAAACCGAGGATATGAGAAAAATATTTCTGTTTCAGATCTATTATCATCCCCGCATCAAGTAGATTTAGATAATGTATTCTGGACCAGTTCACAATTAGATTAATAATCGCTACCGAGATATAGACAATAGCGATAATCATTGCAACTTTCAGGAATACGTCCAATAGCAAGTTTCCTGAAGAAAATTCAGTTCCTTTGTCGATGATTATCTTGAATAGATATTTGTCCAATATTTGTTTTCCTTCCTGCAAGACTGAAAGAATAAGCAGGAGAACTACTATGAATTTATAATTTTTCAAAAAACCAAAATATACTCTAAGATTATGTTTGTAGTCAATTTTCTTTTCTAATTTATGTTTTTCAGCCATCTTTTATAATTTCATTAAAAATAGATTAACCCCCACCATATTTTGAAGAAATTTGTGTTTTTAATTGCTCCGATTGGGTTTAAATTACACATCATTCATCGTTTCAATCGGAGGCTTAAAAAATACTATTTTAGAAGCAGTATTTTTTATTCTTCCGACGACCATTCTCGAATAAAATTGAAATTACTTAAACACTATCTTTTTACTATAATCTTGCCACAGCCATGGTTTTTCTTTTCTTGCTTCCATAAACATTTCTAACATTGATTCGTCAGATTTTCTCGGATCAAAGGTTGGATACTCTCCCATATTAAAGTTAGGGTCTCTCAATCTTCCTGAAAAAAATTCAGTCAAGTCCTCGTCGACTAAAGTGTTTAATCCTCTTTCGTGAGCTCTCTTCGCCAATCTTTCTACACAATCCCACATATGGAAGCCAGTAATTCTTAGTGTAGTTACTCCATTCAACTGGTCGAGGATATGATCCTGATCTGGATAAGGATACTCTCCATTTGGCTGTTTGGTTCTATGAGTCTTCAAATCAATTCCAGCCTCGAGAATTCTATCTGAAGATTGAACTACAATAATTTCTGAAACCGGACTTCCATTAAAAACTACCCAATTGATTCCAAAACCTTTTTGCCGATAGCGAATATCAACACATTTATTTAAAACATGTTTGTATTTTTCTCTAAATGCGTCAACTCCACCCTCTTCGCGCCACCCATTATTTTCAATTTCAAAATTAATTATTTCTGGAATGGGATATAAAAATACAAACTGCTTCATTAGATCTTCCAAACACCTTTTTCCTGTATGACTCTGCCATCTAAAATAATTTTTCCTTTTTTCATATCTTTGACAATATCCCAATGCAATGCAGAATCATTTCCTCCACCATTTTCTTTGTAGGCCATTCCCAGCGCGAGATGTATAGTCCCTCCGATTTTCTCGTCGAACAAAAGGTTTTTTGTAAATTTGTTTATGGCCGGATTGCAGCCGATTCCAAACTCTCCAACATAGCTCGCATTTTCATCGGTCTTGAGCATTGTTTTCAGAAAATCTTCATTCTTATCTGCACTGAACTCAGAAACTTTTCCATTTTCAAATTTTAATTTTATTCCAGTTACTTCCTTGCCCGATCTTATCGCAGGATAATCAAATTTTATCCATCCATTCAAGCTTTCACGGACAGGCGCCATAAAAATCTCCCCACCAGGCATATTTTCCTCGCCTTTATCTGCAACAGCTTTGTCTCCATGAATATTAAATTTCAGATCAACACCCTCGCCGATTAGATGAACTTTTTTTCCTTTTTTAAATTTCTCAAGAATTTTATCCATCTTTTTCCCTAGTTTATTCCAATCCTGCAGACATGAAGCAAAAACAAAATTTTCATAATCAACTAGATCCATCTCAGCTTCCTGGGCAAGCGCATCGCAAGGAAAACCCACAGTGCATCGTCGGATTTTATCTTTTTGATTTACAATATAATCTGAAATAACATTGACCACTTTTTGTCTTGCACTTATTTTTTTAGGATCAACACTGCTCAATTCTTTGGTATTGCTTTCACTATGTATGCCGATATATTTCTGGCTATTCTTCACAAGATGATCAAAATGATCTGGAAATTTCTCGATCTGGTGTTTTTTTGCATATTTGTAGAAAAAAGAATTCAATCCCGACAAGTTAACTCGCAAAATCGGATGGGCTCCTTTCAAAATAATTTCTTTATACAATGCAACAATAAATTCTTCAGCTTCCGTACCTCCAGATATAACAACATTTTCATTAGGTTTTACATTTACAGAGTAATTCACGACGAGCTTTGCAAGCTTTCTTGTTCTCATATCCATTTTGAAATTATCACAGAACTCTTTCTCAAAATAAAAGACTTAACTTATTTTATAAATCTATCTCATTGATCGTTCTATTTCCACGATTCTCTTCAACTTGATCATCCTCTCTACCCTGGGCTAAACCATTATCTCAACATTTTCAAAATATTTTTCAGCTATTCTTTTTAGATCTTCAAGGTATTTTTCAGAAGTATTTTTTTCTTTCTTGAAGGATTCATTTAGTAATTTTCCAGAATTCTTAAATCCCTGAAGAGAGAAATTTTTTAATTTTTTTCCAGTCAGATTTTTCATCCATCTCATCATCTTCTCAATTTCATCTTCAGAATGCTTCCCCTCGATTATAGTCGTGCGAAACTCATAATTTTCTAGAGAGGCGACGAGTCTGATACTCTCTTCAATTTTAGAAAGATCTACATTTGAATTTGTGATTTCCTTATATTTTTCTTTGCTTGCTTTAATATCCATTGCAACATAATCCAAAAGTTTTAAGTCTAATAATTTTTTTAACATTCCCGGAAAACTTCCATTTGTATCAATTTTGATAAAATAGCCTAATTTTTTTATTTTTTTCAAAAAATCTAGATCAAGAGAGATCAATGGCTCGCCTCCTGTAATGCATACAGCCTCGAGCTGTTTTTTTCTTTTTTCAAGAAAATCCAATATTTCTTTTTCATCATAATTCTTCGATCCTGAGTCGATTACTAATTCCGGATTATGGCAAAAGCCACATCTAAAATTACATCCTTGCATAAATAGAGTGCATGCGATTTTTCCAGGATAGTCGATTAATGTAAATTTTTGAAGCCCTGTTATTCTCATCATTCTCCGACGACAAACATTGTTCTATCTTGCCATTCTGCCTGTTTGCCGTCGTTCCATTGTTGTAATGGCCTCAAATAGCCGACAATTCTGGAATATCTTTCGCATTTTGTTCTTTCCATTTTTACCTCTTTTTTATTTAATTACAACTTATCAAACATTCTGGATTTGAATTGAGAACTTTCTGTTGCTTAAATCCTATCTCCTCGTCGCATTTTGGGCAATACTCCCAGTCTCCTGCCAAATATCCATGAATCGGGCAGATTGAAAATGTCGGAGTTAAAGTGAAATAAGGGAGTCTAAAGTTCTCAGATATTTTTTTAACTAATCTCTTGGCGTCGTCTTTATTCAATTTCTCTCCAATAAATGTATGAAAAACCGTACCACCCGTATATTTGATTTGAAAATCATCTTGGAGTTCCAATGCTTCAAAAATATCCTCAGTATAATTTACCGGCAACTGCGTCGAGTTTGTGTAATATGGTTTTCCGCCTTTCAATATTGATTCTTCATTTGCAGCCAAGATTTTTACAAATCTTTTTTTATCTGCCCGCGCAAATCTGTGCGTCGTTCCCTCTCCTGGCGTCGCCTCGAGATTATATATATTTCCTGTTTCTTCCTGATATTTTCTAATTCTATCTCTCATAAAATCCAAGACTTTCAATCCAAACGCCTTGCCTTTTTCACTAGCAATATTCTCTCTCGGCATAAAATTCATAATAGCCTCATTCATTCCCAACAATCCTATTGTACTAAAATGATTTTTCCAATACTGTCCAAATCTCTGGTGGACTGTACGAAGATAAAATTTGGAATAAGGATAGAGTCCTGCTGCTGTAAATTTTTCAATTGCTTTTCTCTTTATTTCAAGACTCTCTTTTGAGATATCCATTAATTCTGCTAGCTTTTTTAAAAAATCTTTTTCGTCGACAGAAGTAAAACCCAAAGCAGGCATATTGATAGTAACTACGCCGATAGATCCGGTCAAAGGATTCGCGCCGAACAATCCTCCACCTCTTTTTCTAAGTTCTTTCTGGTCAAGTCTTAATCTACAACACATGCTTCTTGCATCTTCTGGTTTCATATCTGAATTAATAAAATTAGAAAAATAAGGAATGCCATATTTAGCAGTCATCTCCCAGATAAGATCATAATTCGGATTATCCCAATCAAAATCTTTTGTTATATTGTAGGTTGGTATCGGAAATGTAAATACTCTGCCAGACGCATCACCCTCGAGCATGACTTCTGCAAAAGCCCTATTGATCATATCCATCTCCTCTTGAAATTCACCATAGGTTTCTTTTTGTATTTTTCCTCCGATAATGACTGGCTCTTTTTGCATAAAATTCGGAACTTTAAGATCCATCGTTATATTCGTGAATGGTGTTTGAAAACCAACTCTCGTCGGAACAGCAAGATTAAATAAAAATTCCTGCATAGCTTGTTTAACTTCTTTGTAGCTGAGATTATCATATCGGACAAACGGCGCCAATAATGTATCAAAATTAGAAAATGCCTGTGCGCCTGCTGTTTCTCCTTGCAATGTATAGAAAAAATTGACTATTTGTCCTAGCGCCGTTCTAAAATGTTTTGCAGGTTTGCTCTCAACTTTCCCAGCCACGCCCCGAAATCCCGTCAATAAAACATCTCTTAGATCCCATCCAACACAATAGGCCCCCAAAGTCCCAAGATCATGGATATGTATATCTGCAGATTCGTGAATTTTTCTGATCTCTTCAGGATAGATTCTTCTCATCCAATAATTCGTAATTATTTTTGTAGCAATATAATTATTCAATCCTTGCAGAGAATATCCCATGTTAGAATTCTCTTTTACCATCCAGTCATTTAGGTCAATATAATCTTCAACAACGTCGATAGTATCAAAAAGTCCACGTATATCTCGTAATTCCTGGTGGCTCTTTCGATATAAGATATACGCCTTTGCAGTTTTAGCATGTCCTTCTTTAATAAGCATCCTTTCAACAAGATCTTGGACTTCTTCAATATCTGGGATTCCCGAATCTCCATACTTTTTTTCTAGCTGCGAGACAACCAATTTTGTAATATTTTTTGATTCTGCTTCATCGTTTCCCCCAACAGATCTGACTGCTTTCCAGATTGCATCTGCAATTTTATCTTCTTTGAATAAGACTACTGTTCCATCTCTTTTTCTAATATTTTTAACCATTTTTGTTCCTCTTTGATTTATCGAAGGTATTTTATATTGTTTTTTGATTTTTAATTCTCAGGAGTAAAACAACAATATCCTATCTTATCGCATTTTTCTTTTATAGCTTCCCAATCATCTTCAGGTATAACTTCAATAGCCATTGGATAAAGTATATTGTCCTCTTTGTAGATATGATTCGGTAATTCCTGGATAATATATTCAGCATTTTCTTTTATATTTTTGACAAATTTTTTTAAAGTCATGCTCTTGTGATTTTTAACTAGTCTTAAAAGTTCTTTTTTTCTTTTCTTTAAATCCACATGCTCTTCACTCATGATCTGAGGAGGCTCTGTAACTCCTTTTTCTTCTAATGCCGGGAACAAAACATCTTCTTCCCGTTTATGATGGTAATCTGCTTCAACAAGATGCTCTGCGATATGTTTTAACATCTCTATATTAATATCTCCATATTTCTTCGCAGAATCTAAAGACCCTGCAATTTCTTTAAGAGCCTTGATAAAATCAAGAATTCTTTTATGTTCTTCCATCAAAGTATGCACCGGATGGCCTGATTTCAATTTTAAATCTTTCTTCAGACTATCTTTCATTATTTCTAGATGCACATCACACAGTTTTCTCATATCTTTTCTAGTGATTCCCTCGCTGATTATTTCCTGTTCAATCAAGGCCAGATCAGAAGCCGAGATATCTCTAAGGATTTTTTTGCCCTTTTCTTTAATCTTCTCCGAATTGTCTGTTTTAAGCTCTTTCAATAAGTCCTTTATTTCCTGCTTTTTGTTTTTGTTAATTCTTTTTATATTAACAACCCAGTCTCTAGGCCCGTTAGATTCGTATTCAAACTTAAATTCTCCTTTATTTTCAGCGTCTAACATATATTTGAGTGGCTTCGGGTCGTGATCATTAGTTACTTTTAGAATATCTCCGATTTTCATTGTTTCAAGAATTGAGAAGATTTTTTCATGCCTTTCAAAGTGAGGCATTTCTCTTAAGTCTAAATTTGTTTTCATTTTATTTGATACCTTTTTTATACTTTATATAAAAAGTATATCTTTATAAATCAGGAAGTATCCAAAAAGATACCATGAGAAAAGATTGTCATATTTATCGAGCTATCAATTTTGTAGGAAAGAGATGGACACTTTTAATTTTACTTGAGTTGTACAAGGGCAATTCAACTTGGAAAAGATATTCTGAATTAAAAAATAGACTTTTAGATATTACTCCGAAGATATTATCTTCTAGATTAAATGAATTAAAAAAAGAAGGTTTAATAATAAAAAAAATTAGCTCCGTAAGGGTTCCGATCTCGTCTAATTATCGTCTTACAAAAAAAGGCGAAGATTTTGTTTGCGTGATAAAAGAAATGAAAAAATGGTCTCTAAGGTGGAACAGCATTAATAAATGCGCGGATGATGATTGTAAGCATTGTCAATTTTGATGATCAATAAAAAATTACTTCAATGATTTTTCTATCTCTACTATTCTTCTCAACTTTATCATCCTCTCTCTTCCATGTATTCCAGTCTTGATAAAATCTGCTCCAAATCCTACGGCATAATCTGCCAGCGCATCATCCATTGTTTCCCCAGAGCGATGCGAAAATATGATTCTAATATTTTTTTTCTTGCACAATTCAACAACTTTTCTTACCTCGATCATCGAGCCGATTTGGTTTGGTTTGACAATTATCGCGTTTATTGCCCTTGTCCCAAGAGCAGTATTGACTCTTTGCAACGTCGTTACAGTCAGATCATCTCCGACAATCAAACTTTTTTTATTATCTGTCTTAAGTTCGTAAAAACCATTAAAATCTTCTTCCTGAACCGGATCTTCAATATAAAATATTTTATATTTATTTATCAATCTTTTAAGATAATCAATCTGTTCTCTTTTATTTCTCAATTTTTTATTTTTATACATATACCACCCATTAAAATAAAAACTTGATGCAGCCACATCCATCCCGATTCTCAGATCAAATTCATCCGCAACCTGTCTTAAGATATCTAAAACTTCTTCATTATTCAGAGAAGTATGCCAAGCACTCTCATCATTTCTGCTCATAAACCATTTTTTCTCTTTTTTCTTTAGCAAGCTTTTAGCACGGTTGTAGGCGTGTAAATTTTTTGTGATTGCCCTTGAGAAACTCTCTTCTTTGGGTATCAATAAAAATTCCTGGAATTCTGGTTTTTTATCTCCCTTAGAATGTTTTCCTCCGCCAATACAATTTCCAACCGGCATAGGTATTTTTGCCTTCCAATTACCCTTGACAAATTCCCAGAGTTCTTTTTTATTTTCTTTTGCAGCAGCCTTCAAAAAAGCAGTCTCCAAAGCATAGGTGACATTTGCTCCAAGCTTCCCAAATTTATTTTCAAACCGAGTGATTAGCTTTTCAAGTTCTTCCAGATCTTCAAATTTTTTTATATTAAAATTATTATTTTTTAGGTGTTCTGCAAAAATTTTTAATAATTTCAGACTTTCCTGAATTCCGAATTCATTGTAATCCGGCCTCTCATGCTTACCCTTTGATTTTCCACTCGGAGCCGCAGCCCAAAACTTTCCATGATAAGTATCTATCTCAATATGTACGGTTTTCTCATTGCGAGAATTCTTAATAATATCACCCTTCACCTCTTTAATGAACATCTTCAAACAAATAAAAATACTCTTATAAATCTTTCCTTGTTTTGAGTGATAACTTTAAAATTCTTCAAAACCTGCGCCGGAATTTTCTTCTTCTCCTTCTTCTTCAGGATTTGCTAATTCCATAATTTCGCTTTCTTCTTCAATTTTTTCTTCTCCAACCTTTTCTTCTTTTTCTTCAGCACCCTCGGTTTTTTCTGTCTTTTCTTCGCTCTCTGTTTCTTTTTTTATCTTAACTTTGTCTATACTCTTCTCAACTTTCTTAGGCATAGGCCGTTTAACACTGATAGGTAATATCCCAGAATCAAGTTCTAGTTCTGCAATCTTCAATGGATCAAAATTAAAACCATTAAAAGCCTCTTCATCAAATTTTATTAAAACCGGCGCATCCATCGCAATCTGTAATGCCCGAGCCCCTAAAATTCTTGCTCTTTCATATTTTGTAAAACTTTCCAGTTTTTCCATTCTATTTTCCCCAAACATATTTTAATAAAGCTGGGACTAATTCCTTAGATTTATCTTCAATCATGCTAAAAATCTTTTCCATTTCATCGGTGCTAAGCGGAATATCTTTTCCTTTTTGAACCGAAGTTATTCTTATTTCTCCATCATTATCTGAAATAGCAATACTCATTCTAGCATCAGAGATTTCTTCCTCTTCTCTTGAAGGATCTGCAATAATTGTGTCGCCAATTTTATGAAGAGTAATGTTAAATGCAAGAGCATCTTTATTTAGTGGCAAAGGTGTTTTGCTTAATTTATGCTCAATCTTTTCTTCTTTTTCATTGTAAACTGGTAATTTTGCGTTGGCCAATGCAATTAGTGCAGCTAATGCGGCAACGTCAATCAAATTTCCGTCGTCATTTACTGCATAGAGATCTAAGTATACAGACCAAACTTTTTTTCCTTCTTCGATGCAAAGTTTTTTGAAATCAATCAATCCACTTTCCCTGATTCCTCTGTCGATAATTCTTCCAAGTTCTATTGCTTTAATTCCCGGAGGTCCCATTTCAAAATCCGGCGACGCCATTGGGCTTAGTTCTGCAGTAGCCATAAATGTTCCTTCATCAGGACCATCAGAATAAGGTTCGCTGATTCCGAGTTTAACTCCTGCATAGACTTCTGTTTTTCCAAATTTTACAGAACAAGAACCTTCAGCCTGGTTGCTTATTCCTATTGTTACTTCAATTTTTCTATATTCGTCTGGTTTTCTTCCATCCAATCTTTTTCCTTCTTTCAAATATTCAATTATTCTTTGTTTTTGTAATTTTGGTGTAATCATTTTTTCTCCTCCACGCTTGCTTTTAATGCTTTAACTTGAATCTCATGTATTTTCTCACAAGCCTTTTTCCCAATTTCAATTGCTTGTTTTAATTCTGGGATTGAGATTTTTCCGTCTAACTGCAATAGTGCGAGTTTCTTGCTTCTCGACAAAAAGCACAAAGGAATATCTGTTGCTCCTTCCCCGTCTTCATAATCTTCTTCTTCTTTGCAAACATCTGCAACAATTGTTTTGTCCATTTTTCCAACAGCAACAGCACTTGCCATTTCTTTCATCGGTATACCTGCGTGTGCTAAGGCCATTGCCGCAGCATTTATGCCTGCAACTCTTGTGCCTGCGTCAGCTTGAGGTATGGAAATAAAAACATCAACTACAGTATTAGGAAATTTTTCTAATTCTAAACAAGGAGCTAAAGCCCATTCAATAACTTTGCTAATTTCCTGGCTTCTTCTGTTTGGCCCTGGCTTTTTTCTATCAGAAACTGAGAATGACATCATATCATAATTTACTCTTAAGATTCCTGTTCGCGGGTTTTGCATATGCTGTGGATGTAATGTTCTTGGCCCAAAAACAGCTGCAATAGCAACAGTATTTCCACTTTTATACATTGCACTTCCGTCGGCATTAGGTATTATCCCGACTTTTGCTTCTATTTCCCTTAGTTCATCGAACTTTCTTCCATCAGACCTTTTTGTATATGAACTTTCTTTTTTAGCCATGTTATTATTTTTTCTCCTTTGCTATTTTATCTGCATATTCTTCAACTTTTTCGGTCAAACCTTCAACAACAGAGTAGTTGCAAATAAATTCGATTATTTTTTTAGTTTTAACTTCATCATCAATCGTCTTGCCATGGATCCAAACTAACCCATTTTGCCCGACGCTGATATCACAATCGGTTTTGCTTTTTATTACATTGACCATACTTCCTTCTTTTCCGATTACTCTAGGAACTTTATTTGGATTAACTTTAGTGACCATTCCGCCGCTTAATTTTCCTAGTCCTCTTATCTTTATTGTCAAATCAATACCTTTTGATTTAACACCAATGATTTTTGCCTGAACCAAATCTCCGAAATTAAGATATTCTGCCATTTCATCTTTGTTGATGTATTGTGGAACTTCCATTAATGATAAAAATCCGCTTCCAGCACATCCAATATCAATAAGCCAGCCGTTAAAAGTAATATCCATGATTTGGCCAATAACACTATTTCCTTTTCTAGGTATATATGCCCCAGATAATGGGATAACCTTTACAAGTCTCTCAGAAATCTCAGATAAACCAAATTTATTAGCGACAATATCTTCATCTTCCCTTCTTGTTCCGTCTCCAGGTAAAAAGTCTCGACCTTTAACAATCGTCTCTCCTGGCACTACAATCTTACGTTCTTCCATAATAATATTTTTTTCTCCAATTTGTCAATTACACTATTTCTTACAAAAGAGGGTTTTTAAAGCTTTTGCAAAAGAAAATTTTAGAATTATTTTACTTCTTCACTTAAAGCAGAGCCATGCGTAACTCCGTTCAATTTTTCAAAAAAATCCATTACTAAACCCGCCGGAACCTTTACGATGATTTCCAGATCTCCATTCGACAGCCATTCTTCAGAATCTTTATACTCGCTCAGAACCCCATATGATTTCCCCGTATAAACTGCAGGCACAGTAATCCTATATTTTTTCATTTCAAGTTTTATTGGGATTATCGGAGCAAGTTGTTCAATAATATCTTTTATTTGTGTCTCGATTGGCTTATTTTTTACATTGATCTTTGCTTCCTGCAACGCCTTCATTATTCTCGTCGGAGTATATGGATTTCCTTTTTGGTCAACAGCATTTCTTGATAAAAAGTCTACAACTTGTTTGTGTCTTTGTTCCTGTTCTTTTTTTACATAATCCATGGGCATTTCAATATCGCCCCGTTTTACAATCATTTCGCAAACACTGTCAAAATTATCAACCCCGAAAGCTTTTATTAAATCTTCAGAACTTGCCTGTTCTCCTGATTTAATACTATAAAAAATCGCGTTAGTTTCAATAACTGAGTTTATACTCCCGCCCTGTTTTCTGAATTTTATCGCTTCATCTAAATCAACCAAAATCTCAAAAGTCTTTGTCCCCTTCCGGATTCTCATCGTTGTTTTTGTCATGTTAATTTTTTTAATTTTTTATTTAACTGTCTATCGTCTTTATATAAGATAGTATTCATGCCTGCTTTTTTCGCTATTTTGATGCAGGATTCACTATCATCAATGTAGATTATCTCCTCTTTATTAATCCTTCTCTTTTTTAATTTATCTATCATTATTCTATAAAACTTTTCTTCACTTTTTGTAGATTTTTCTTCATATGAGATCAGATTTAGATCAAAAAGTTTATACACTCCTAATTTTTTTCTTACCCGATCATTTAATCGCGTCGTATCCGAGATGCTCGCAACAAAATATTTTTTCCTAAGTTTTTGCACCAGATTCTTGATAAAACGGTTTACCCTTGAAGTCTTTTTTCTGGCCAATTCCCATCCCGCAATAAGCTCCTCGACATCCGCATTGACCTTAAGTTCTTTTATCAATTTTCCAAAAAAAATCCTCGAGCTCATCCCTCTGTAAGAATATTGCAGATTTCTCAATACAAAATTTTTAAATTTTTCCTCGTCGATATTAAATTTCTTGCATAGAATACTCCTTGCTCTTACAGCCTCTTCTTTTATGACTATTTCAGATGTATCAAAAACTATCGCCCGGATCATTTTAGTGCAATTTTTCTAATTCTTCTTTAGAAAATCTCTTCATTCGATGATTGTCTGTGATCTTTGCAGCATCAAATCTTAACAGATTAAATTCTTTTCCTAAAATTTCTTTGAATATTTCCAGTGCAAGTTTGATTCCCTGTTCACAGCTCAATCCTTCTTTATAGGATTCTCTCAATTTCTCTTTGATCTTTTCATCATTTTCGCCGATAGCATTTGCTCTATACTGAAGATAAGTTCCAGTGACGTCAGTAGTATATAATTGGGGTTTTCCGTTAAAACCAGCGATGATCAACGCAACTCCGAAAGGTCTTCCGCCGCCATATTGGGTAAACTGTTGTTTGATATCTGCAATATCTTTTACAATCGATTCTGTCGTAGGTGCAGAGTCATAGGTAACTCGATGCTGTTGTGCAATTACTCTTGCTCGCTCGATTAAAACTCGGGCATCCGATATAATTCCTGCACCACAGGCCATAATATGTTCATCAATCTCATAAATCTTATTAGCAGATTCATCGATGACTAATTTATCTCTTGCCCTTTTGTCCGAAACAATTATTACTCCCTCTTTGCAGATCATTCCAATAGACGCACTTCCAAGTCTAACTGTTTTTTCAGCATATTCTACTTGAAGGATGTGACCATCTGGCGCGAACATTGTCGCAGTTCTATCATATCCCATCACCTGGTGTTGCATGTCTTCCATTTTGATTTATTGAAGAATTTATGATTCTAAATCAGATTTGTAATTTATAAGGTTTGCGGTGGTAAAAATTATCTCGCTTGTCTTGTACTTCCGACTTCTGCCTGAATCAGACTCTCCGCAGAAAACGAAAGATCCTTTTTTGCTTTTACTCTATCCTCGTTTTCTTTTTTCTTCTGGCATTTGAGAAGCTCATCCAAAACTTTTTCTGTAAGTCCCCTTGCTTTTTCAACAGCTTCTGGATCATCGACAAGAGTATCATCACTAGAGTACACCGCAAGACCACCCCCAGAATAAACTCTCACAGATGTAGTTCCTGTTGTGTATTTTATTAGATTCTTTTTTTGTTCAAAATAACTTCTACTTAAATTTAACTCAATTGGTTTTCCATCGACGGTAAATGAATAACTAAAGCCCTTCCCTTTCTTATATTCATGGCCTAGCTGAATAGCATTTCCCTGGGCAGTTCTTATTTTTGAATCTTTATCAGCGTTCTTATCATCGCAGCCAGAAATAGGCAAAGCTAAAATCGCAGAAATTGTTGCTATATTTAAAATTTTTCCAAGACCCATAAAAAATCAATAAACTTTTTCTTTTTAATTCTTTCTCAAAAAATTCACTACTCAAAATAAAAACAATTTATCTTTCAAGCCCTTTCAAAGTCCCTGAAACTTTTTTCACCGAGATGCCTGCAAAGGCCAAAGATGCCCGCACATTATCAAGTTCTTCTCTTCTTACAGAACCGATTATCTTATCGTCCTTATTTTTAACAGGCAAGTAAGCTGATTTTGCAAATCCTAAAACTCCGATATAATCCAAAATTGCTTTTTCTATTTTTGAGTTATCACTCTCGTCGATAATAAGATACCTTCGATTGTCTTTTGCACTTGCCTTGAGCTTTAATTTTTTTGTTTTAACCACGATTTTCCAAAGTTTTCTAAGTTTTTATCTTTATCGGTTTTACTGTGGAAAAATAATTTGATAAATATGAAGATTAATGCTGCTGTGCAGATAGTGATTATCAGGATACCATAGATTTTACTCCTTGTTTTACTGCTTACAATTTTATCCATTAATTTTTCCGAGGTAGTCGTTTTATTTACTTCTTTTGTCAAGTCAGGTAAACTTTGGATACTATTCGCAGCCAAGGGAATACTTTTTGGTATAGTTTCTTTTATTGTTTTTAGGGTAATTTTTGCAGTTTCTTCGGAAATACTTTCTAACTTTACTGAAAGATCATAATGCTCGCTCGAGGTTATGTTTACTTTCGCAACTTCTCCTATCGATAAAGTTAATATTATAGGACTACTTCTTATTACTACCTCGACAGAATCTTTATTTACAGTATTCAGAGTTATAGTGTGTTGCACTTCTTTTCCATTTTCAATTATTGCAAATTTTATTTTATCCTCTTTTACTAATTCTTTAGTATAACCCTCTACAATTTGTTTTGTACTCGGAATATATACATTGGCTATTGCCGAGTTTGATCCGCCGCCTCCACCCGAGGTAATTGTAGGCGAATTTACCGCATTTATTGTCAAGGTTCTCGATACTGATGAACCAATATTTCCTACAGCATCACTGCAATTCACGCCCCAAGCGTAAGTCCCAGTAGAGCTCAATGTTTTTGTAAACAGCATAGCCGCATTTGTAAGATTTATCGAAGAATTTGTTTGATCAATACTATTGCCGATAATCAAGTTACAACTCGTAATATTTATTGTGTCCGAAGCATTAAAAGAAAAACTTAGTGTTTGTGCGCCGGTATAAGACGAAGAATCCGCAGGAGAACTCAAAGTTATTATTGGAACAATAGTATGGATTGTGAAAAAAACAAGATTAGAATAATTTGTCTGATTCAGGACATCCTTGCAATAATAAGTCACATTATAGTTCCCAGCGGTTAAGCTCGAGCTTGTATTAGAAAAATTTTTATTATCAGTTGTAGCCATAGTCACATTATTTTTACCTTGATCTAACGAATACATACAAGTCCCATTCTCGTCGATACTAACATTAAACCGTCCAATATTATGCATAGTTCCATTTATTGGAGATATTATATTGATCAATGGAGCATTATTATCATAGTAAATAGAAAAATTTGATACTGCAAATGCAAAAATACTCAGGTTATTTGCAAACAGACAATTCCAATTATAATTATCTTCATAGCTAAAATTGTATGTAAAACTTGTTGAGTTTTGCATTCCCCCAATAGTTTGTGTAGAATAATTGATCAAATTTCTAGTGGAGTTCCACAGATAAAAAGTAACATTTGATAAGTTTGAATCTGAAGAAGCATTGCATGAAAATTGCTGATTCTGATTTGTTCGAATATTATCTGTCGGAGAGATTAAGCGAACATTGATTCTCGAAAGAATATTCAAGCTATTATTTGAACTTGCAAATTTAATATTGCCATTCATATCTGCAGCTAAACAATTCCAAGTGTAATTGCCGAAAATCAGCGTTACATTAACACTCGAAATACCTGCTATCCCAGATACATTTGTCGTCGTGATATTCACAATGCTCGTAAAATTCCATATGTAAAACGTTAAATTCGCCAGCTGCCAATCACTCGCATTGCAATAAAAACTTTGA
>CAYHOV010000010.1:0-23810 GCA_964358615.1 Candidatus Woesearchaeota archaeon
TTTTTATTTGCCATTTTAGATTTTAGATATAGAATATCCCTCCTTATTATCCTCGATTTGCCAGCCCTTTGCTTTTATCTTGTCTCTCAGCTCGTCGGATTTTTTCCAATTCTTGCTTTTCTTGGCCTCAAGTCTTTCCTCGGCTAATTTTTTTATCTCTTCAGGAATTTCTATTTTTTCTTTCTTCAATAAATCGAGGCCCAAAATTTTATCCATCTCTTTAATTGTGGAAATTTTTCCTTTGGCTTTTTCATCGCGAACCAATTCCCAGATCACTGCTAGTGCCTGAGGCATGTTCAGATCGTCGTTGATAGCTTCGTTAAACTTGGCGAGATAAGTTTCATTGACTTGGCTATCATCCTCTAATTTATCTACGATATTTTTCAGCCTTTCATAGGAATTTTGGGCATTCTGCAGATTGTCGAGGTTAAAATCAAGGGTTTTTCTATAGTGGGCAGTGAGTGTAAGATATCTGAATGATAGGGGTTTGAATTTTAATTCTTCTAATTCTGCGATGGTGTAGAGTCCGCCTTTTGATTTTGATACTTTCTCGCCTTTGAAAGTCAGAAACTCTCCATGAAGCCAGTAGTTCACAAATTTTTTTCCTGTTGCTGCTTCTGATTGGGCGATCTCATTGGTGTGATGGACAGGAACATGGTCTATGCCGCCGGTGTGTATGTCAAAAGTATCTCCTAAATATTTCATGCTCATCGCCGAACACTCAATATGCCATCCTGGAAATCCCAGTCCCCAGGGACTTGGCCACTCCTGCTGTCTTTTGCCTGGCTCTTCTGAAAATTTCCAGAGCGCAAAATCTGTAGGATTTTTTTTATCTTTCATCTCAATCCTCTTGCCTGCTTCTAATCCTTCTGCTTTTAATTTTGCAAGTTTTCCATAGTCTTTGAATTTAGAAGTATCAAAATAAATTCCGTCGGAAGTTTTATATGTATAACCTTTTGCTTCTAGTTTTTTTATCATCTCTATCTGCTCTTTGATATGTTCTGTGGCCTTGCACCAGATATCTGGCTCGCCGATATTCAATTTCTTGAAATCTTGCCTAAAGATAGTCCAATAATAATTTGCAATGTCTTCTGCTTTTTTGCCCTCCTTAGCAGCTGCTTTTTCCATTTTATCCTCGCCAGAATCTGCGTTGGATGTCAAATGGCCTACATCTGTAATGTTCATCACCTGCTTGACCTTGAATCCGTCGTAGACTAAAACTCGGCGCAATATATCTGAAAAAATATAGGTCCTTAGATTTCCAATATGCTGATACCAGTAAACTGTTGGGCCACAAGAATAAATCCCGACCTCTTTGCCAAGAGGTTTGAAGTCTTCTTTATTTCTCGTCAATGTATTATATAATTTTAATTTTCCCATAGTAATTCCAAGAATATAGATTTTATAAATGTTTTTTAAAAAAATTATCCGAAAATTCCTTTTTTGACAATCTCTAGATCAAAATTGTTTCTTGCATAAACAGTGTTTGCTCCGGCAGGATTATCTGAACAATAGACATTTACAAAGAATCTCTGTCTGCAAGGCATGATTGTCTCTGGAATACTTGCTTTCATCAGCGCATAGCCAACATTTCCTTCGATTCGATCAAACTTTGCCAAAGGTGTTCCTTCGACACCAGGAGTAAGAATCCAATTTTTTATTAAATCCTTTGACACAGAGGCTCCACAATTTCCTGGTCGACTTAACCATTCTACCTCTACTGCATATTTACATTTGTCATTGGAGAGATAGGTGGGATCTTTGGGTGAGAATGCGAAAAGAACTCCGAAATTCTGGGTCCCTTGACGAACAGTAGCTGTCTGTTGTGCTCCTAGGCTGATCGCAGTCTCTGCGCCTTCTTCTGCAAAAAGATTGCTGATCTTCTTTTTAACTTGTTCATTGATTGTATCTACACTATCGGTTGTTCCTTTCCATATTCGAGAAATCAAAGTCAATCCGAGAATAAGCATGGACATGGAGAGAACAACTATGACAATTGTTCCCATGGATAACTCAATCGCTGCTTTTTTCTTTCTCATCTTTTTCTTCTCTTTGGTTTAGATCTTCTATTATTTTTTTTAGGCGATACTTCATTGCTAGAAATATAAAATTTCCAGAAAGGTTTTACACCGAATAGTATGAACAGCATGAAAAATCCCCAGGTCCAATCAAAAAACCATTGGCTCATTGCAGGATAAAATTCAGATAAAACTTCGACTAACCAAATCGCAAAAAAGAATGTTGATAATTTTATTAAAGCAACGTCGGTAGCTGTTATCACCTTATTTCCCATAATAATTATTGTTTTTGGTTATTTATAAATCTTTTCTCGGTTTGGTCGGGTCTTGGGCTTCGACTTGCTCTTGATAACATTCCCGAGCTCCCTGCAAACAACCCGAAAGACCGAACATGAAATTTTTTTCTAGTTTTGAAAATAGAGAAAAAACTCGTGCGTCATAGTCTTGGAACATCTCTGGAAAAAATTCTGTTCTCATCTCAGGATAGATAAAATGACAGCTTCGCATCATCAGTTCAATAGCTTCGCCCTGGCTCCAAAAAGTGAATTCATATTCGAGCATTGTAAATCTTCGCAAATCAATTCTATCTGAAATTTCTTGCAGATCTGCTCTTATGCTTTGCAATAATTTTTCTAATTGTTCTCGAGAGAAATTTCTTTCGCGAATATTTCTGCCATAGATATTTTGAGGACTTGCAGGAATCGGCATTGTTACTTGCATAGATTTGGTAAGATAAGCTACTATAAAAATTTTTAGAATATTCTAAAAATGGCGGCGAGAGCGAGCTCAATTATTGAGAGATGGTAAAAAGATTCTGAGATAAACAAAAAAGGATGGTGGCGAGAGCGAGCCCCATGGCCTTACAAATATTAATAATTTTTTCAAATAGAAATTAGTATAAAAAGGGTATGGGGCGAGAGGGAATCGGACCCTCTACCTTCCGGGCTTCAGCCGGGCGCTCTCCCAATGAGCTACCGTTATGGTATTTTCTGTCATTAAACGAAAACATCCCCATGGAGCTCATGGTCTCCTAGAGACCCCTAAAAATATGCAGTTAATAGCTCTTTTAAGCTTTTTTGTTTCTGACTATCAAATCCAATTTCATTATAAAATTTTATACAGAAAACAAAACTGCAGATTTTAATCTACAGTTTATTTTAAACTGTTTTGTCTTCTGTCTCACAAAAACCTGACGGACAAACCGCACCTTTTAAGGTGCGACACACAAAAGGGTTTTCATGATAACTGATTGTCCTAAAATGTAAATTTTTATTTTTGAAAATTTATTCGGGCAATGCTGGCGGTGATTGAATGTTCGATGCAATCGAGCTGATCTCTTCACTTGGAACTTTCCCAAAAAACCAAAAATAAATCCCGACTCCGAGGGCAATCAAGATTAGGATAATCAAAATCCATGCCCATGTGCTCATTCCTTTTTTTTGTTTTATCATTTTAATTGTACTTATTAAGATAAGCATTGAAAATTTCTTGTTCTGTTTTTGGTCCGCTCACGATAATGACTAGATTGTCTTTTTCCCATATAATAAGCCTTGTCCCGTCTTTTTCGGATTCATAGACCTCAACGCCATTTATAGTTTTCTTAATTAAACTCAACTCTTTTTTAGTCAATTCTAAAACTTCATTCCAGTGTGATTCTCTATCATTTTCATTCTTAAAAATCCTTACACTAACATCTGCATATTGATTGTATTGTCCCTCTGGACCAAGATAATAAATCATAGCATGTTCTGTATAATTAATACCTGAATGAAATCGAGGAATAACTCTCTCGTTATCTTTATCGTATCTAAAATTTCCTATATTTTCTGAGATAATATACTCGGCAGTAGATCCGGGCATTGATGGAGGACTTGAAACCCCGAGTTCTGCTTCTCCTGCTCGATTTAATTTACAAGAACCTGAAAATTTAATGACAACCCCATTATGAGGAGCATCTTCTCTATCGAGAGAATTATCCAAGAATACTTCATTCCAGTTATAACGAACATTAAAAGAATATATTTTTTCAACTTTACAGTTTTTTGTAAGATCTCCGATACTAGTATCCTCGTTAGGTATCATCTCTTCGGTAATCGGCATAAGATTCCAACCAGTAGGCCAGATCAAATCAAATATTCTTGATTTTTCTGTTTTATAAGTCATAATCCCTTCTTTATCAGAATATATCCAGAAGGCCATTTGAGGAACGTCTTTAAGTTCATCGACTTCTTTTCTTTGAGGATCTGGATAAATTTTTACATATTTTTTTGATAGCGGATGAAGTGCATAAATATATTTGATATTGCTCTTGGATATTTCTCCATTCAAAATCCAATCAGGATTTGCAAGACCATGAATTATATTCCATCCATTGAATAATCGAACTTTTTGCTCTACTACATCAATATTTGAAATCGTGGTGAAAGCATAATGCAGTTCTTCTGTTGATTTGGTTGGTTCTTCGGTCTGCATAGATTCTGACTTTACAAAAAGAGGTGGACTTTTAATGGTGTTTTTAATAAAATAAAAATTTTTATTACATTCTCCGGGACAATCTTCAGAAGTTATAGCCCAATTGCCTAGATAAGTAACATTGCCGGCACCTACACTTTTTAGAATGACTGTCTTTAATTTTATGCCTTTATCGTCGACAATATCAAATTTAGCCGGAGTTCCCGGAGGTGTTCCTCCTATTGGCCATTCAGTTACGCGATAGGCTAATTTAACAGTATCTCCTACTTGAGCACTGCTAATCTGAATATTACTTTGATTTCTCCATTCTAGAGAATATTCAGCAGAAACTAAATTCAATAAGAATAGAACAATTATTAGGGAGAGTGTAAGACTCACTAGATTCTTTTTCATAATCAGTTAAGTATTTTATTCTTTTTAAAACTTCGTATGAAAAAATTTCCTCGCAAAATGCTCATCCTATTTTATTAAACGAGAGTATGAGCGTTTTGCTCGTAAGCAGGAAATAGGCCGACGGATTTGTGGAGAGTTTGGGAATTTAGTGAAAAGTTACATAACCGAAAAAGAATATTTAGTAATTAACCTTAGTCCTAGTGATATAATAATCTCACATAATATTAAGGTTATCTTTTTGAGATTAGAATAGTTTTTATCATAGAATGTCAAAATAATTAAACTGGTAAGGAATGATAAAGTATAGAAAACTGGAAGATAATAATAAATACTAATTGATTCTAAACTTCCTTCAAATAGGTCAATAAATGAACCGATAATTATAAAATACCAAGGAAAACCGAATGTAATAAATAATATCGACAAAATTATAATTATTTTAGAAATTAATCGGTCCTTATTTGGTTTCTCAAGTGTAAAGATATTTATTGAGTTTATTATAAAAATAGATAGAAAACTTAAGAACAGAATAATAGATTCCCCATTCCTAGTCAGGTGGATTAAATTATATTCTAGTAGAATCATAGTTGTAATAAATAACAAAATTGAAACGATAATATAAATTCTGCTCTTTTCCATGAAATAATAGAATTTTGAGATTATTTATATCTTTCTAAAAAAATCATAAAATTCCCCGAAGGGTTGTAAGCAGGAAATAGGCCGCGTTCTGTCAAACTCTGTTTCTCTTGCGAGACAGACAGTTTGTGCTAACATCAGACTGAGCCTCTGTCGCGAGAGTTGCATCAATCAGGGTGCGCGTTTCATCATTTCTATCCGTCAACGTCAGTCGCTTCCCTTGATATTTTCTTGTCTATTACTAAACAATAATTTTCAAGGCCGACATCATTCTCGACGAAAGCTGTGCCGTTTCTGTAGCATTGCCTTGCATCACTGCAATCCTTTTATAGTAAACGCAATTTATAATCTTAGTTGTCTTTGCGTTTGCTAGATTGGATGCGCACAACGACTCATCGGATTATTTGTGCGTATCCTATACAAGGATGATTTTGACCTACTATCTTAACGATAGCAGGGATGTGCGGACCTTCCTCAGAACTCATTACTCATTTCAGTAATTTGGCTTTAGGCCGTGAGCCCCGAAGTTAGCTATCCTGCTTACATAATAGTAGATAAAAGAAGGTTTAAAAAAGTAACTATTTTGCTGAATTTATTATTTTGCGCTTTGCTCATATAAATAGTCGCTTAGCAACTCCCGACGATAAAGTAATGTTAATCAGAATTGTTCTAAAAAGAGGAAAATTAGATTCTTTTAATTAATTTACAGAAAAATTCTTATTTCCATGTAAAACTTGGCCTTCAAAATTATTCCATAAAACTTGTAACATATTCATGGCTCCAGGTTCATTCTTTTCTTCCATCTTAAGAATCTTTTTCATATTTTCGATCATACTATTTTTAGATTTTTCATAGGCCTTTAAAGATGTATTTCCTTTTATCATAGAAATCATTATTTCATTGGAGGGTTCTAAATATAATTTTGCAATATTATCGTTATGAGGTTTAGCAGACCATTTTTGATCTATCCAGAAAGAAAAAAGACATTGATATCCAATAAAACAGCCATTATTTTCGTCTACCATCTTCTTCCCAAAATTTAATCCGGCATTGCAAGCCCGAGCATAAACAAATTTATCCTTTAATAAAGAAATATCCTCGACGGATAAAATTATTTCGTCCTTATTTCCATACAATTCTGATTCGCTCCCATGACCGTTTATAAAAATTAAATTTGGATTCATTTTTGTTAAAAATTTTAAAATATTTGCTTTACTTACGTTGAGACCTTCAAAATCTTTTAAATCCAATCCTCTATTTTCTGCTTCTTTGATTACGAGCGAGGCATAATATGCCAGATATTCGGTACCGTCGTCCCATTTTGGACGAGTAACTAACAGAAGATTATCCATTTTTATTTAGAGTCTCAATAAGTTTTCCAGTAGTTAATGCTTTAATAAAATTTAACTGCATTTGCACTATCTGCCTTCCAGCCTCGTCTCCACTTTTAACTTTTTCCATTAATTCATCTTTTGTAAAAGTTCCAAAATTTCCAATAGATAGCTTATAGTTTGAAGGCATTACATCGATTCTAGCCAAAACAAGTTTTTTCAATTCTTCTTCTGTTTTATGTTCTTTTTCGTCTTTCATAGTATCTTTAGTTCGATTAGCTTTTTAAGCATTTCTTTACCCAAGGAAGTATTATTCTCTATTTCAAAAAAAACTGCATTCCAAGTATAGGGTTTGGCATCAATGACTAGTATTATATCTTCTGCCCTTATTTTTTCTGGCAGATTAGCAAAAACTCTCTTAAATTTTATTCTTTCTTCCTCTAAATTGACCATATGGCCTCCTTTTTAATAAATAAAACCATACTTATAAAACTAACTAAGGTTTTGTTATTCCCTCTAAGTTTTATACATTTTTATTGAATAGAAATTTTTAGGTTTAGATTGTTTTAGCCATGCGGCGAAGAGGATTTTTGAATTGGCCGAAGGGTTTTTGGAGAAAACGGGGGGGACGACCGGGACGACGGGAATTTTGTAAAAGACAAAAAACCTAAATAGTATTAATTATATATTTTTATATGAAAATAAAAGATATGCCGAATAGTTCGAGGCCAAGAGAACGATTTCTAAAACTAGGGCCCGAAGCATTGAGCGACGCAGAATTATTTGCAATATTACTCAGAACTGGAATAAAGGGCGAAAATGTAATCGATATGTCAAATAGACTAATTGCAGAATATGGATTGGATAAATTATTTGATTGTTCTCTGAAAGAACTTCAAGAGATAAATGGCATTGGGCCAAGTAAGGCCATGCAAATTTTAGCGATGAGCGAAATTTTAAAGAGAATTCATCTTTCTGAAAAACCCATAAAAAAGATAACTTGTGCCGATGACGTTTTCAAACTGTTTCAAGATAGGTTAAATGACAAAAAAGAAGAGCATTTTTTTGTTTTAATGTTAAATAATCAAAATAATATAGTTGCTGAACAAGAAATATCCAAAGGAATTTTAGACGCTTCAATTATTCATCCGAGAGAAGTTTTCAAGCCTGCAATAAAGAATAGTGCAAGCAAGATAATTCTTGTGCATAATCATCCGAGTGGAAATCCTGCTCCGAGTGGAGAAGATTTAGAAATAACTGAAAGATTGGCCAGGGCCGGAGATGAATTAGGAATTAAGATTCTAGATCATGTTATCGTCGGGAAAGAAGATCATTGGAGTTGGAAGGAAAAAAATTAAATTTTTGTTTTCTTTACTTCTCTATCAATTCTCTCAATAATTATCTTTTCTTCATGAAAGTCCTCAACAGAATACTCAGAATCATTTAAAGAACATCGAATATAACCCTTCTTATTTGTTAAAAACCATGCTACTTGCTCATAAAATTCCGGAAGACATTCGACGCTATAACCTTTTCCGAGATATTCTCCTTGTTTTACAATTTTTCCTAGAAGACTCTTAGCAAATTCTTTTGCTTCTCGAAGATCTTTTTCAAATTGAGCTTGATTAACGTCCTTACCTAAATAGACTTCTCCGCAATCTCCTTCGTACCACTCATACTTTAATTTGAATATTTCCATTTAATTTTTATAATTTTTTATTTCGCCTTTCCAAAGACAATAAGAAAATTCTCTTTCTTCTTTTCCTTCGAACTTCTTTTTGAAAGGGCATTTTTTACAATCAATAGTATCCTTACCGGCGGATTCTTCGCTACAAGTTCCAGCAAAACCTTTCTTGTCTATGAAACAAACTATCCTTGACATTTTTAATTTTAATAAATTTATACTAATCTTTCCAGTTCTTCAAATCCCTCAAGTAAGTCTTTAACTTCTTTCTTAGCTTCGCTAATTATCTCTTTACTTTTCCTATAAACTGCTTCTTCATGCTTTTCCTGTCGATATTTGTTTATAGATAAATCCCAGTCATTGGCCTTTATTTCTTCTATTGGAACAAAAAAATGTTTTTTTGATCTATCTTTATTATCTTCTTTGTTTCTCTTTTCAAAGTTCGCTAAAATATCTGGAATATCATTATCTTTAATTTCTGTTCTTTTATCGTCTAAACTAAATCCATCTGCTTCCATGTCGTAGAAGAAAACTTTTTCAGTAGGTTTGCCTTTTGTAAAGAATAAAACAGCTGTTGAAACTCCTGCGTAGGGTTTGAAGACTCCCGACGGCATAGAGATTATAGCGTCTAATCTACATTTTTCCAATAATAGTTTTCTTATGGACTTGTGAGCATTAGAATTTCCAAACAAAACACCATCAGGAACTATTACTGCGCATCGTCCACCAATAGATAAACAATTATACATTAATTCTAGAAACAATAACTCGGTTTTGCTTGTGCTTATTGTTAGCTCGTCGGATTTTTCGCTTTCATTAATAGAACCTTTGAAAGGCGGATTTGCTAAAATTATATCATAGGATCCTTTTTCATTATATCTCTTTGATAATGTATCTTCTCCGACGATATTTGGTGTTGTTATTCCGTGCATCATTAGATTCATAACAGCAATTCTAACCATAGTCCTATCAATATCATAGCCATAGAGAGATTCTTCGTCGAGTATTTTCTTTTGATTTGGAGTTAAAGTACTAACGCTATTTTTTTGATTTGTTTTTAAAATATATTCATAGGCATGGACTAGGAATCCTGCAGTGCCGCAGGAAGGGTCTAAAATTTTGTCGCCTAATTCTGGATTTGCAAGAGGAACCATTAAGTCTTTGATTATATGTCTCGGAGTTCTGAATTGGCCGTTTTTTCCAGCAGTAGTAAGTTCTGAAAGCAGATATTCATAAATATCTCCTTGAGTATCTTGATTTTGTTCTTTTATATGCAGATCATTAATTATATTTACAGCCTCGATCAGAAGAGAAGCAGTTGGCAAGGCAAAACTCGAATCTTTCATATAATTGTTATAGTGAGAATTATTTCCTCCGAGATTTCTCATGAATGGAAATACTACATCTCGCACATGGGCTAGGATTTTATCAGAAGGATATTCACTCCATTCAGACCATCTGCAGTTTTCATGGCCCTCAAAAATAGACTTGAATTTAATTCCTCGGAGACTGGCATTTTGCTCGTCGAGGATGTCCTTATCTTCGAGTTTTTTCATAAAAATTAGATAGGACATTTGTTCTATGGCCATGATCGGATTTGTAAGGCCTCCGCTCCAGAATTTATCCCATAGCTTGCGAATTTTTGATTTTAGGTCGGCGTGTAACATTAGACATTAACCTCCAAGAGTTTCTTCTTTCTTTTTTGCTTTAAAATTTTCTCTTCTCCTGTTAAATAATTCTCTCCAGTTACAACATCTTCTCCAGTAATGGACTCTATTTCTTTTCTGGCATTTCCTGCAACAGAACCGCCCTTTCTTGCAACTTCAACACTTTGAGAAAAATCCGAAGGATTCTCTTTCTTTGAGATTTCTTTAGTAGTAACCTCTGCAAGCATATTAAGAACCAGTTCAAGATTAGTCATATTATCTCTTAAATTCTCTTTCTTTAAGTCCTTTAGTTTCTTGTAATCTTTTATTGATAAATCAGACCACGCCGTAGTTATTTCATCTGTCAAAATTGCAAATTCTTGCTCTTTTTCTATTCCGACTCTTTCCCATTCATCAGTTAGTTCTTTTCTTACTTCTATTGTCTTCAATCTTTGGTTTATCCATTCTTTAGAATATCCTTTCTTTAGGTAAGTTTTCATAGCTCTATCAAATGCTAATTCTGGATTATGAGTCTCGTCAATTCTTTCGTTTCCAACTTTTGCTAACCATAATTTAAATGGCTCTGCTTTTTTAGAAGGTATTGACTGAATAAGCCGAAGAATCTGTTCTGTATCTGCAACATCTGTAAGGTAATATTTTCCGTCAGAAGACATCATTTTCAGTTGTCCGATTTTATCGGACAACTCAGAACCTTCCTCCTTTAACTTAACTTTCAAATCTGCCCAGTATTTTCTTGGTCTTGGACTTTCAGTTAAAATTTCAATAACATCCACTATTGAAAAGAACCATTTTTCTTTTTCTTCATCCCAATGAGTTCTCACTCTTTTTCCTTCGAATATCTTTGCTTTTTTATCTTTGCTCGCAATTTGCGTTTCAGAAATATCTTTCTCTTTTGTTTTGTTCTTCGAAGCGAATTGTTTGTCTTCCATGTTTATTGTTGTGAAGCCTCCTTTTTAGAAGTTTGTTTAAATATCATTTTTAATGTCTTTCAAGGAAAGTCTAAAGGCCTTTTCTTTTTTAGTTAAATTTAAAATTTCTTTATCAACATCACCTTTAATGATTGCTGGACCGAGTTTTAGATAATTAATTGAAGAAAATTTGTTGTAAAGACCTTTAGAATTTATTAATTCAACAATTTTAGTTTTATCCTCTGGGAAAACAATCTTTTCGTATTCTTTTATAAAACATTTTTTATGATTTCCGAATAATACTTTTGTATTTTTTTGTTTGGCTAATTCTATAATCTTATTTTTTAATTCTGCTTCTTTAGTTTCTATCTCTTTCTTTTGGGATTCAAGTTTTTCATATTCATCTACTAAACCATTATCATTACTCATCTTCGCAATACTCCTCTTTCAAATATGCAAAATCTTCATCGGAAAGTATTCCTTTAAACCTTTCACATAATTTAAGATACTTTTCTTTGTCTTCTTGAACTTCTGCCAAGTTCATTAAAAAATAAATAATCTCCTGTTTGTCTTCATCTTTTTTAGTCATTCCGATAGTTTTGGCAAGCATTTTTTCTTCAATGTCTTTTAGTTGTTCTTTGCTTAAATTCTTTAATAAGACTTCCTTATCAGAATCAAATCCTGAATCCCCCAGCCTTGAAGCATATCGCGAAACTCTTTCTGCCAATTCTTCAATATAGCAGGTTTTAACTAAACAGATAAAATAATTTTTTATAAATTGATCAAAATCATTATTTATTCTTGCCAAAAGGTCTTCATAACTGAATAAGTCTTCATCTCTATCGCAATCAGATTCTTCCAAACAGAACAAAATCAGTTTTTCATAACAAATTTTACATTCTTCAAATTCATTATTCTTGAATTTTTCTTTTAAAATTTTGAAGTATTGCTTTATTATTTTCAAACCTTCATTTTCATATTTGCTATCCCAAGAATATCTGCCTTTTTTTGCTTCCTTGATAAAACTATCGATGTCTTTTTCAAGGGTTTCTTCAGATAATTCATAAATGATTTTAGATTTCATCTTACAACTCTCCTCTAAACGCCTTGCTCATCAAAGAGTTAAAAAGCTCTTTAGAGCTTTGTTTAGTTTTCTTGACATTTTCTTTCATTTTTTCTATTTTCTCGACGATGTTTGAGAATTTTTGCTGAAGAGGAAGAGGAGGAAGAGGGATTTTTAGAGAAAATATATCCCTATTTGAAACTGCAGGGTAATTTGCCCCCCGACATTTTGTAACTAAAGATTTTATAAAAGAATCGGTTTTAGATATAAAGAATAAATATTCTGGAATAAATGTTTTGTTGTCTGTCCTTAGAATGCAAAAACCTGTCGAACAAATTTGGTTATCTAAACTTTTTGGAACTAAAGCTACTGCATTAAGGTTGGGTCTAACTGTGGAAACAAGAGTATCATTATATTTTACAAGTTGTTTTGCTCTATCGGGTGCTTCTTTACCTAAAACTTTTTTGGTTTCTATTATTCTTTTTTCATTATTATCTATAGATGCAATATCAATATAACTAAAACATTTATCTGGAAAGTCTCTTTCAGGATTTACATTTTTTGTTTTCAATATTCCTTTTCCTATTTCTACAAATTGAGAATTTGATTTTAAAAACATCTCATTAAAAACACTTTTGAGATATTCGTCGAGAAATTCTTCAGATTTTTTTCCTCTTTCTTTTTGTTTTTCTGCTTTTTCTAAGATTGAGACGATTCTTTCTTGTTCTTTTAGGTCGGGTTTTCCGGAGGAGAATGGGAGGGGGATTTTAATTTTATTCATCGCTTTTTGATTTAGTTTTCCTCTTGTTGTTCCAGAAATGTATTTATTCAAATTTTCCATATTTAACCAGTGCATAATAAATAAAATATTGGCTTTATCTTTCTTAACCCTCAAAACATGAGCATGATTGTTTACCCAAGACTTCCCTTTGATTATATATGCGCATCTTTCTCCCTTGCCCCAACTTCCTCCATCTTCAGCAACTAATAGTAATTCTTCATCAAAAATTGGTTTGTCTATCCACCCAACTTGTCCATTTGCACCGTAATAAGGTATTATTCCAGATTTTCTTTCAGATTCGGTTATTGGGATTCTTTTCCCATCTAAACATTCGGTGATTTCTTCAAGTTGAACTTCTCGCCATTCAATTTTATAGATCTGTTCAGTTTTCATTTAGTCTCCTGTTTATATTGAAAATCATAATTTCTAGTAGTTATACTTTCTACAACCTTACTTACTTCAATAATTAGGCTTCTTGCCCTTTCTTTATCCATGTCTGTTTTCACAATAGACCTTAATGTAGGCAGTTTCTCAGCAGTTAGATAAGTCGGCTTAGGTTTTTCTTTTCCAGTTAAATCGACTGCATAAGCAGGAACTATCATTTCCCGGATTATCTTATGTAAGTTAGAATGAATATAATTATTTCTGATGTACTCTCTTAATTCTTGAATAAACTTCTTCTCTGAATCGGATATAAACTTCTCAGAACAGCAATCATTAATTAAATTTTCAAGCTCTTTTTCATAATTCTCTTTCTTTTTATAATACCAAATTTCCTTTAAGAAAGATTCTATAAAAATTGATAGCATACAAATTGATGCATTAAAATTCCCAAACCAATAATTACTCAGGGCCTCATAAAACAAGGATTTATTTTCTGGCTCTAAATGAATCCTGTCATTTAAAATAGGCAGTTCTCTAATTCTCTCCATCATTTCATCTTTCTTATTAGTAAATGAACTATAGATTCTTTCCGCATCTTCTTTTTTCAGGAAGTATTCTTCTTTCTTAATTTTTTTCTTATCAAAATTCCCGTAATTTTTTATTAATTCATCAAATTCTTTGATTTGCTCATTTAATCCTCTTATTTCTTCAGAGTCTTCAGAAAAACCTCTTTTCAACATTTTCTCTTTTTTATATAAAAATCTCTCTCGTTGAATAATTAAATTTGAAATTGAAATAAATTTGCTAGGATTCTTGATTGAATCGGGGTTGATATTATTGTCTAAGTCTTGAAAGTATTTAGCGAATTTATAGACATTATTATTTTCATCTTTAAATGATCGAAATAATCTTGAATCTTTTCTATGTTCTGAAAATTCTTTTTGCTTAATAATTTTTTGATCATACAAAAAATCAAGTAATGTTTGAATGTCACATTCATTTTTAATCTCTCTTGCAATATAGTTATATAACTCATTTTTACCATTAATGAATATATTATCAAAAGCTTTCCTTATTTCTTCCCTAAAACTTTCAAAATCTTTCTTTAAAATATTTAATTCTTTTTCATTTATTTCTTCGTCCATCATTTTTCTTCCTCCAAATTTTTACCATTACCTGCATCTTTATCATTAACCCATAGGCCGTTTATTTTAGTTTTATCTTCCCATAAATCTTCTGGCCTTTTTGGGCCATCCTCAATTATTTTTTTAATTTCTTCAACAGACATCTTCTCAACTTCTTTTCCTGCTTTTTCTATTTCTTCTTCCATTAGTTCATCGGACATGTCTGAACCCATTTTAAAACAAGCGAAACATGCCTCTCTTTTGGTCATATCTTTTAAATCAATCTTTATTTTAGGCCAAATCTCTTTATCGAAAAACTTTCGTGCTTCTTCTATTTCTTTTTCATTTAGTTCTATATTCTCTTTTGTCATTATCTACTCCAAACCGAAAGGTTTAAATTAGATGAATACATTGATAGATTATGCAGGGGAACGCGACCCGACGAAAGCCATATTTTGTTATGGGGAGTAGGATAGACGGACGCCATAACCCTACATCTTAATTTCTTTAGGTTAATCATCTTTCAATCTCTCGATATTTAGCAAGTTATCTAAAACTAAACTTACCTGATATTCTGGCGTTCCTTCAATAAGTTCACTCTCTTGTCTTACAATGACCCTTTCTCCCTCAACAATATTTATCAATCTTCTAAAGGCAGTATATTGTCTATTATCTATTGAGATAAAAATTATACAATTTTCATGTTTCTTTAAAAATTCTAAAATATCAGAATAGATATCCATATTGCTGCACATATTTTTTATTTTTACTCTTATAAAAGAAGATATGATATTTTCTCGCTTAATAGTATTTCTTATGTTTTTAATATAGATCTTCTTATTATCTGAATCTTTATAGTGTCTAAATCTTGTAATTTTCGGCAACAATTCTTTAAATTTTATTTTGTCTATTATCGCATAACCGATCAAGCTCTCTGAAAAATCTATAAAAATATAATAATCAAATTCTTTCATTCTTCTTCCTCCAAATTTATCCCGATTTCTTTTCGAATCATCTCGCGGAGTTTGGTGTTGATGGCCTTGTTTTCTTGTTCGCAGATTTTTTTAAAGTAAAGAAACTCGCTTTTGTATAATCTCGTCGAGACTATCTTTCTTTCTTCACCGCTTAGATGATGATTTTTCAAAACCATTCTAGAATCAGAACTCTGTACTATTTAAATCTTTGCCAAAAGGTGTATACACCTTTTTACCTTCCTTAGTTATACACTAGTAGTTCTTCTTTTGGTATTTTGTGGCCTAAATCCAAAGTTAATGGAATTGGAATATTAACTTCTTTGTCTTCTTTTTTGAAAGTTATCATAAGTAAAACATAAACATAATTTGTTTTATAGGTTACGGCCATTTTCATATTCTGAATATGTTCTAAAAGATCTTTGCCTACGCCTAGACGTTCACTCGCGTCCATTACTTCGATACCACAAATAAGATGATTATAATCTACATCTAAAATAAAATCTCCAATATCGAGGGATGCTTTTACTTTCTCGCCGTCAGATATAAAGAATATATCGTTTTCAGCATCATAATCTATCGTTTTAATTGGTTTTGCCATTTTCTATTAGTATTCCAAGCACTTATTACTTTTAAATCTTTTGAGAGGTCAATTTCAATTATCAAAACCAAAGAATATTTCCCGCTCATTTTAAACCATAGTTTAAACCGATCTTTTCCTTTTCCCTGTTCGATCTTCTCTAATTTATTGATTTGAGACAAAAAACTCCTAACTAGGCTCTCATTTATTGGTCTTTCCCTACTTCTTTTATAAAAATGAGGATCAAAAGTTACATTATCTTGATCTATTTTCTCAAGAAATCCCTTAACTTCTTTTAGTTCCATCTTATTTCCACTTAAGTTTATTACATTTTTTAACTATAGCCTCGAGCTGTTCTTTTGTGAAAACATCTAAAGGACGAGCATCAGCGAGGGGATGTTCGGCCAAAGTCTTCAGTTCAATATGTTTGGCCCTAATAAAAACTTGTTCTAATAATCTCAAAAATTTAAGCTGTTCAGAATTATAATGTTGATTCTTATCTGCGACAAACTTATCAAATTCCCATTTAATCATTTCTTGAGGATCTGGCAAGTCTTTTATTTGGATAAGATCTCTTAAGAAAACAAGAAAATCCTTAGTCTGTTGAATATTTTCAATAGTCCAATAGGGATTAAGTTTTCTTAGTTCTTCTTCTATTTTAAGAAGTTCCTCGGAAGTTACTCCCTCGCCATTTCTTATTTTTCTAATTAAAGGATTACTATAAATAAAATCGCTCAACTCGCCGTTTTCTCTTACTTCCATCTTCTCTTTTTCTACTTTCATAACTCTGTCCGGAGCATTAATCCTCAGCATATTTTTCCTTTCTTCCTCGTAAAAGATCATCAGAGGAGCAATTTCTCTAACTAAGAAGTCAACATCTTCAAAAGTTATTTCTTCCCAGAAAAGTTCTTTTTGTATTTTTATTAAATCATTTCTTTTTTGTTTTATTGCATCTAAATTTTTATCCCAAATCGATTCTGCTCTCTCAATAACAAATTCTTGAACATTTGCAATCTTATCCTTATCATTCGCTTTTATATAATCAAATAATTTTATGCACTTGGAAATAAAAGAATAAACTTTCGTGTTTTCCGAAGGAGAGTAAATCAAGAGCGGAACAATATCATTTCGTAATTCTTTAATATGTTCTCTCAGGTCGAATTTAGCAGAAATTATTTTTTTAATTATCTCTTTTTTTTCTATAACTAAAGGAGATTCAATATCTATGCCTTTCACAGTATCCATAATTTGTTTTTCCACAATCTTTCTCTCTTTATCGCTTAATTTTTTTTCTAGTGTGTCGACTTGTTCTAAAAATATTCTTGTTTTTGCATCACTACCTGAAGATCTTTGCTTAGAATCTTTTAGTTTATGTTCTATAACATTTGACCAATCGCCAAATTTAAAATCTAAAATTAAAAAATCTTCTTTAATATGTTGTCCTTCATTATTCGAGGGAAGCCATTCTTTATTTTCACAAGCAGACAAGCTTCTAGTTCCTCGGCCAAGCATTTGCCAAAATCTAATTGAAGAAATAACTGGTTTAACAAAAACTAGATTCATTATTTCAGGAACATCCACGCCAGTATCTAAAACTCCTACAGATAGGGCAATTCTTGGGCTATCTCTCTTTCCGAATCGTTTAACTTCATCCATATAACGAGATTTATCCGAGGTAATAACTTTAACGTCTTTAGCCAAATTAGGATATAATTTTTGAAATAATATTTCCATCGCTTCAGCATGTTTAACGCTGGCACAGAAGAATATACTTTTGCAGGGTCTTTCATCGTCGGATTTATAGCATCGATCCATAAATTCTCTTATTATCAACTCGTTTGTTTTTTCATCTGTAAAAAACTTTTCAAATTTAGAGCCAGGTGTTTGAAATTTTTCAGGTTCTTGTTCTTGTTCTTTTAATTTTTGTTGTAATTCTTTGCTCAGTTTTTTACCTTCAATTCCTAGAGATAATATTTTAGTTTCAATAATATCTGCAGTATAGGGTACAAGAACTTTATCATTTACAGCGTCCCAGTAATCATATTTTACTGTTGGCTTTCCTTTTTCACAACCAAATAATTCATATGTGTCTTTTGTATCTTCTTCAGAAGGTGTTGCAGTTAATCCTATTTTCAAAGCATCAAAATACTTGAATATGTCATTATTCCTATCATAATAAGACCTATGGGCTTCGTCGAATATAATCAGGTCAAATGCACCAGTACCAAACTTCTCATAAAATTTCCCCCGAGGTTTTTGAGAGGCCATTAAAGTTTGAACTGTAGAAACATAAAATCGCGCAGTATCTGAAAATCCTTCTTCATTTAATTCACATATGGGGCTATCTGGGAAAAATTTCTTAAATCCTTTTTCTTTTGCTTGATTTCCTAAAGAAATTCTATCGACTACAAATAAAACTTTTTGAATATATTCTGATTTTATTAGTCCGTCGATGATTGCCATTGCGACTCTTGTTTTTCCTGTTCCGGTGGCCATATTCACAAGAGCTTCCCTATGTCCTTTAGAAAAATGTTCTAAAACAATTTTAACCGCTTTTATTCCTCTTTTTCTGTCTACAATGGCAGAATTAATTTTAATATTTGCAGGATTTTTTCTCTTATTCATAAGACTTATTATTCTATGAATATCTTTTTGGTTAAACGGAAGTAGAATTTGCCTTCTTCTATCTAAATTATCGACGTAATACCAAGTTTTACCATTTGTTAAGAATATTGGAATTTTAATGCCTAATTGTTTTTCTACATCTTCTCGATAAGTTCTAGCTTGAATTTCTCCTTTTTCTACAGAGATTGAAGTTTTTTTTGCTTCGATTATCGCGATAGGACTTCTATCTTCGTCGAGTAAAAGATAGTCAATAAATCGGTCTGTTGGTTCTATTCCTGCCTCTCGACCAACATATTCTTTCAGTTTAAAATTAGATCTGACTGGATTGATCTCTTCTTTTACATAGGATCCGCGAATTTTCCATCCAACTCGCTCTAAAACCGGATCGATTAATTTTTTTCTAGTCTGGGCCTCATTTTCTGAATTTTTATTCATACTCTTCTCAAGAAACCCTACTTTTTAATCATTTTCCTCTTCTTATTATTCAAACTTTTTTTAATAGATCTCTCAAACAATTCTCTTTCAAATTCTCTTAGACCTTTTTTCTCATTTTTTGCTTTTTCCCTCATCAAAAGTAAATATCTTTCATAAATTTCTGGAGAGTTCAAATAACCTTTAAATTTTTCAGTTTCACCTAATTCGTCTATAACTCTCCAGTCAATAATGCAAAATTTTTCAGGATATTTCATGGCTAAAATAGCAGAAGCTACTGGAACTCCTACACCGTCTAATTCTTTTGACAAAAGAGTTATAGCAGCAAGGATATTCTTATCTGCAATTTCGAATGCTTTTTTGGTAATTTCTTTTATATGCTCTTCTTTTTCAGGAGAAGAATTTTGGATTTTAAAATTTCTAATTCTCAAAAAATCATAATGTGAAAGAGAATCTTTGTTTTTTATTATTTCATGAATATCCTCAAATTCTTTCTTATCCCAGCTTATTCTTTCTTCTCGATTCATTTTTATTCCTCATTCTCCTCAACTTCCAGTAACTTGCACCACTCACATTCCTCTTCCGACGAGGCCTTCGGACACTTCCCAGCCAACAACTTAAGGGCCTTCTCAAAAATCTTTTCAGCATTACTCACATCTACTTTCATCCTCACTAAACTTGTATCAAATATGACTTGGCCTGTCTCCAAAACTTCCTTTGGAACATAAAATAAAAGAAATGAAAAATCCTCTGTCTCGTAGCCATTTTTTCTCAGAAGAAAATTATAGATATCGAGCTGATTTTTGTAGTGCTCAGCAGTATCTTCTTTCAGCGCAAATCCCCGTGTCTTATAATCTAAAACAATTATCTTCTTTCCTTTCATCAATAGATTATCCACAGCTCCGTGCAGAACATTTCCTTCTTCATCTTTCCATTTTATCCCTCGGAAATTATTTCTCCATTCTTTTAACAGATCAATATCATCAAATAATTTCAATCCCTTACACTCAGCATTCTTGGCCAATTCAGGCGGAAGCTTTCCTTTTTCCATGAACCTATCAAAGTGAATCTTGAGTATAGCGTCCATTCCCGACGGCAACGAAGGAAAAATTCCAGCAGGCCTCTTTTTACATGCATTCATCTGGAGCCAGAAACAGCGAGGACAATCTTCCATCAAATTTAGTGAGGACGGAGATAATTTGTAGGCCATGAATTTTCAATGTCAAGGATTTTTATAAATCTATTTGTGGGAAGAAAAGTGCTGTCGCACTTATTGCACTTCGTGTTAATTTAGTGGCTGACTGTCGTCAGCTGATGATTGATTAATTGAAAAACTATAAAGTTAGTAGTAAAAATTGGCGAACATTGAACAAGTCGCTGAAAGAGTTGTTGCATTAATTACTTAATTCATCGTCAAATAAAAATATATAAACTAAACTCCCTGAAATAAAAGATAGTAAAAAGGTGAAAAATGAAAATATCTGTTTTAAGCTCGGGTTCGTCTGGAAATTGTTTTTATATCGAAAATAAAGATAATTCTATTTTAGTCGACGCTGGAATAAGCTGCAAGCAAATCGTTGAAAGAATGAATCGGATAAAGAAAAATCCTGCAGATGTAAAGGGGATTTTTATCACGCATGAACACTCTGATCACATAAAAGGCGCAGATGTATTTGCAAGAGAATTTAATCTGCCGATTTTTGTCAATAAAAAAACTTCAAAAAATTGTTTTTTATGTTCTAATGAAAGCTTGATAAATACATTCAAGACAGATGAAACTACAATAATCGGGGGAATGGAAGTAAGAGCTTTTGAAAAATCTCACCTCGGTGCAGAGCCCGTTTCCTACAGCATCACGAATGGGAAAAAAATTTCAATTATAACAGATGCAGGATATGCTTGTAAAAATATAGTAGAAAATGTCTCTGATTCTGATTTTTTATGCCTTGAATCAAATCACGATATTGATATGCTCGATAATGGCCCATATCCATGGCATTTAAAAAAATGGGTCAGAAGTGACAAAGGACACTTGTCAAATATGCAGGCAAGTCTGTGCGTCATGGAACATGCTCCAAAAAAATTAAAAAATATTGTTTTGTCGCACTTGAGCTTGAATAATAACACCCCTAAGCTTGCTCTTGATACTGCAAGACATTGGATTGGACAACGGGCTGACTTGAGGCCAAAAATTTCTGTCTCTAACAGAGAGTTTCCGACGAGCTTGTTTAGTGTTTGATCTTTTTCTACCGGAGATAAACAACCAAAACACCTTCGATGATCGCAGCAATTATCAACAAGGGGATAACGATAAAAATAAATAATCTTAAAGACTCGCGAAAATTTATTTTTAGTTTTGAAAAGTTTCGTTCTTTCAGAAAATCAAATCCCAGACGCAGGCCAATGCCTATGGAAAGCAATACTGCTGGCAGCTCAAAAATGCCGTGAGGAAATAGTCGCCAGAGAACAAAAATACCGTCGAGAGCGATTGCTTTTCGGGCTACAAAACCAAGCAAATAACCATTAGTCACTAGAGCTATAACTGGAAATATTCCAAAAAAAATTCCAAAAGTCATTGCAAAAAAACTTGCAGAAAGATTATTCAGGAATATCATCTTAGCTGTATCAAAAGTGCTTTTTCCTTCAAATCTATCTTTTGTCTGTTCTACAAATTTAGTGATATCTTCTTGGAAGAAAATCGGAAACATAAATCCGAAAATACCAATTATAAAAAATATGGCAACGGCAGCAGAAATATAGGAAGAAGATTGTCGAAGAAAGCGAAAAGATTTTCTATAGTTTGATCTAAGGAAATTTTCTTCTTTTTCTATCTTTATTCTTGTCCTTGTTTGGGGTTTCATCTTATTGGAATTTTTTGGTTTAATATTTCTATCTTGAAAAATATTTTGAGATCATCTGGGTCTTCCGAGGATATTTATACTTAAGATACAAACCATAGGCTACACCAAGAAGCAGGCCGCCAAGATGAGCGACGTTTCCTATAGGAATGTCAAGACCTAGAGAAAAAATCCAAAGAATTCCGAGCAAGGCAATCATGGCCATCCACATGGGCATTGGAATCACAAAAAAAACTAGAACCGGCAGGCGTGGAGTTAGAATCGCAAGCAATCCGCCAAGGCCGAAAATCGCGCCAGAAGCGCCGACAGCATAGACATTCATATCAATATTAAAAAAATAGGCGACTAAAATAAATAATAATCCTGCGAAGAGGCCTGCTCCGAAATAAACATAGATAAAACGTTTTTTTCCTATCAAACGCTCGACGAAAAGTCCGATAAACCAGAGAGAAACCAGATTAAGAAAAAGATGGGTAAAATTTCCGTGCATAAACATGCTTGTGACAATGGTCCATAATTTTTCTCCGGAAAGTATTGTAGCAGGCTTCAGTGCAATATTTGAAAAGAGTGTCTCACTATCTATAAAAAAACTTGCGATAAAAAAGGCAACAAAAAGAATGATGTTGGCCAGTATTATCTTGCCAGTATAGGAATTAAGAAATCTCATTTTTTCTTTTTAGGTTTTTCAGCGAGTTTTGATTTTTTAGCGGCTTTTCTATTCTTATCGCGGATAGCTTTTTTCTTCGCTTTTTCACGGCCTTCTGTGCGCACTCTTTTTTTGAGAGATTCTTCGCGAACCATTACCAGTTCATTTTTAATTGTCTTTAATTCTTTTTCAATCTTCAAGATATTATTTTTTATTTCAGCAATGTAAGATTCTCCAGAGGCAAGAGTATAAACTTCGGCGCATTCTTCACAGGAAAAACCATGATCAAGAGCTGTTTCTTCTTCAACCTCAATGTTGCAAGGTTTGCAGACATAATATCTTTTTGCTTCTCTTTCTTTCAATAGTGCTTTAAGATCTGAAATTTTTTTATTAAGCGATTCTTCAATCTTAACTAAACATTTTTCAGAATTCAGTGTCCAAAAATAAATATACCAACCTTTTCTCTTATCTTTTTTTCTTGTAAACGAAACAAGACCTTCGGTGGATAGCTTGTAAAGAATGTTACGAATCTGATTTATTGTCAAATTCATTTTTTTTGCAATCAGAAATTCATTTATATCTTTTTTCTCAAATAGAATATCCACAATATTCGAAGAATCTTGGCCGATGAGCTCGGCAACAAACCCCTTTAAAAGTTTTAACTGCATTTTAACTTAAAAAATAAGTCTCTTATATACTTTTCGTTTTATGATGTTGTAACTTTGAAATGAATATAAACATATAAAAACGATTCAAATTATTATTCATTATGGTCATCAACAAAAGAGGCGAATTTCAAATGCCAGATTTTAATTCTAAAACTTCGGATTTGCCGGATTTACCAGAATTACCAAAGAGAAATAATAATAAACCATTACCGATTTTACCGTCGAGGTCTAACGATTTACCTTCATTTCCGGATGAAATGGGCGATCAAGAATCTCACTCTGATTTAAATGACTTTTCTGGGGAAAAAGAGGTCAACTCTGGAGGGTTTTATGAGAATACTGGTGAGGAAAGAGCTCCGATGATCCAAAGATTGCCGCAGATTTCACAAAGTTCGTCGGGAATGCAATTAGTTCCATCGGCTCCAAGACAACAATTTTTACCGCCTGTTCCAAAACCAGGGATGGAGATGATGACTCCAAGAACATTGGAAATACGGCCAAAACCAGCTGAACAGGTCTATGTCCGCGTTGATAAATTTCAATCTGCGCAGAAAGATTTTGATGAAATA
>CAYHOV010000011.1:0-21441 GCA_964358615.1 Candidatus Woesearchaeota archaeon
GCATAGCCTTCGGATTCGAGCTCGGGTGTCATCTTCAAGTCGAGCTCGACTTTCCATTGTTCTTTTGGAATGAAAGATTTGAAAATATCTAATTTTGGCCTCTCTATTTTTTTTATATTCAGTTGACGTATTACTATCTCCTCAATATTTTTATCTAATCTCTCTACTGTGACTGTTGCTTTTGCAAGAGGCCATTTCAATCCGATGTGGGCCTTGTCTCGTTCTGATAAACCTAACTCTATTATGTCCATACCTATAGACATCTGTTTTTCTAACTTCTCGTTAATTTTTTTGCCATCAATCTTAGGCCAATCAGAGAGATGGACCGATTCTTCTTTGACAATTTTTTTCTTTTGCAAATCTTTCCATATTTTTTCTGTGATAAAAGGACATATCGGCGCTAGAAGTTTCAGCAACCCTAAACGAATCTCGTTAAGAGTCTGGAAAGTCTCGTCAGAACGTTCGCGGATTATCTGGATATAGGTCCTTGAAAGATCATATACTAAAAATTTCTCAAATTCTTGGACAGCTTCGGGATATTTGTAGGAATTATAGTAATCTCTAATTTTAACAACAGTGGAATAAAATTTAGAAAGAATCCATTTGTCTTCTGTTTCAATCTTTGATTTTGATTGATAGAGTTGATTTATGTAATTATTCACATTGAGGAGAACTTTGAAAGTCTTGTCAATATCTGAGAATTCTGATTCGTCGAATGAAAAATCTTCGCCTTTGGAAGTTTTTGCGAAATAGTATCTTAGATAATCGCGGCCGTATTTGTTGATCATCTCTTGTGGAGCGATGATATTTCCTAGAGACTTGGACATCTTTTTTTTACCGAGGTCGAGGATCATTCCGTGCTCGAGGATTGAGTCAAAAGGTCTTTTGTTGAATTTTATTTGCGAGAGGATGAATTGAGAGTTCCACCAGCCTCGGACTTGGTCTTTTCCTTCGATATTTAGATCTGCTGGCCAGAATTTTTTGAATTGTTCTTTATCGAGAGCAGCCCAACTTGATACCCCTGAATCAAACCATACGTCGAGAACTTCTGGAACTCGAGTCATTGAATCTCCGCAAGAGCAAGGAATTGTAATTTGGTCTATTTCTGGTTTGTGCATATCTTTTACTCTTTTCTTAGAAAGTTTTTCTAATTCTGTTTTGGATCCTACGACTATTTTTTTGTCACATTTTTTGCAGATCCAGATTGGAAGCGGGGTTCCCCAGTAACGGTTTCTTGAAACAGGCCAATCTGAAATTCCTTCGAGCCATGCTTTCATCCTAAGTTTCATCCATGAAGGATTCCAATTTGTTTTTTCATTTTCTTCAAGAATCTGCTTTTGTATTTCAGAAATTTTTAGGAACCATTGGGGTTGAGCTACCATCAGCAGAGGAGTGGCACATCTCCAGCAGAGCGGATAGTCATGGGAGTATTTCATTTTATAGACCAGAGCTTGGTCTTTTTCTAAATCTGAAATAATTTCTTCGTCGACAAAACGAGCTTTTTTCCCAGCATACTTGCCTGCTTCTTCTGTCAGATCGCCGTTGATTGCAACTGGTGAGGGCATATCTAGATTGAATTCTTTTCCAACTTCATAGTCTTCTTTTCCATGACCTGGAGCACTGTGCACAAGACCTGTTCCATCTTCGACAGTTACATAGCGAGCAGAGGTTACGACTTGATAGGCATTTTTTGTTTTTAGTTTTAAATTTTTAGCAAGCGGATTTGTGTATTGCCAGCCGAGCATTGTCTTTCCCTTGAATTCTGATTTTACTGTGTAGCCCATTTCAATTTTGGCCATTATTTTTGGCGCGAGATCTTTTGCAAGAATCCATTTTTCTCCCTTCAAGAATCTTCCCTGTTCGTCAGATTCTTGACAGTGCTCAGAAATCTTCGATTTCTGACAAGAAGCTAGCTCAAGTTCTTGATATAAAAAATCAGGATGGACCATCACGCCGGTATTTGCAGGAAGTGTCCAGGGTGTTGTTGTCCAAATAATCAGGAATGTATTTTTCTTTCCTTTAACAGGGAATTTTACAAATATAGAATTGTCTTCTTGTTTTGCATAGACTATTTCGTTGAAAGCGACAGCTGTTTCGCAGCGAGGGCAGATGTGAACTGGATATTTTCCGAGATAGAGTAGTTCTTTTTGGTCTGCTACTTTAAATGTGTCCCAGATTGTTTCCATGTATTTGTCACTTAATGTTAAATACGGTTTTGAAAAATTCATCCAGACTCCAAGATTTTCAAATTCTTCATTCATGACGTCAATGTATTTTGTCGCGAATTCTTTGCATTTGTCTATGAAATTTTTCACTCCAAATTTTTCAATGTCTTTTTTGCTTTTGGAACCTATCTCTTTTTCTATTTTGAATTCGATTGGAACGCCGTGAGTATCGTAGCCTGCTCGGTCAAATACGTCGAAGCCTTGTAGTCGATGGGAGCGCATGGCTATATCTTTTAGTATTTTATTTAGGGCAGTTCCCATGTGAATGTGGCCGGTTGCATAGGGCGGGCCATCCATCATGTAGAATTTTTTTCCTTTTGAATTTTTTTTGACAGACTTTTCATAGATCTTATTCTTTTTCCAGAATGCTAGGATTTCTTTTTCCTGTTCATCTTTTGATTTTGTCTCTTTTTGTTCCATATTTATCCTTGACTTGTTGAATTTATAAATTTATTTAGACACAAAAAATTGTGTTCTAAACCCATCCTTTTTTAACTCGTAGATAGACAACCCAATTTTTTGTGTGATCAAGAACCCTATTACGTTCTGCGTTTTAGCACAAGGTTCTTGACATAGTAATTAAATCCTTTGACAATGGCTTCGATTGCAGATTGAATCAGATTTTGATCTACGCCGACTGTTTCAAAAGTTTCTTTATTTTGGAATGTTATCGCTGTTCTTACTGTACTTTCTTCTGCTTTTTTTCTTGCAATGCTTACATGAAAGTCAGATATTTTTAAATCTTTTACTTGAGGATATTTTTCTGATAAAATATGTTGGAGCGTTTTGTAGGCGGCATCTATTGGGCCGCCTTCTGTCTCGAGAGTTTTTTTAATAATTTTATTATCGACGGCGCATTCTATGGAAAATTTACTTTTTTCTTTTTGGTCTTTTTTTTCTGTCTCGACATGCCATCTTTGAACCGATAATATTTCTGAATAATCTGAAAAATATTTTTTTATCAATAGATATTGTTCTGCTTCAAGAGCGCCTAGTTTGTAGCCTTGGTTTTCAAGGTTTTTTAGTTCTGAGAATAGTGATTGAATTTTAAATTTTACTTCTGGATCTTTTTTATCTAAATTATGGCCAAACTGGGCTGCGACATTTATTACACTGCCTGATCCGCCCAGGGTGTTTAGAAAAGCTATTCTTTTATTTCCAAAATCTTCTGGTATCTCATGCTCGTAGCTTGCTCCTTTGTTTGTGGCGTCGATGTGGACTCCGCCTTTGTGAAGAAAAGAGGTATTTCCGACGAATGGACGAGACTCGGGAATTTCTAAACCAGCGAGGTGAAAGGAAGATTCATTGACTTGTTTTAATTTTTTTAAATCCACTTCTATGGATTGATTTAATTTTTTTGAATATATTGGGAGAAATTCTGAAAAATTAAGATTACCGACGCGCTCGCCGGTTCCGTTGATTGTTCCCTGGATTTGAGTTATGTAAGGCAGAGAAACTAGGGCGTTTGCTAGTGCGAGGCCTGAATCATTGTGGAAATGTATTCCTATTTTTGCGTTTGGAAATTTAGACTTAACCTGCTTGACTATTTCTTCGACTTTTTGAGGAAGAATTCCGCCGTTGGTATCGCAGAGAATTATCCGCTCGGCTCCTGTTTGTATTGCTGTTTTTAGTGTCTCTAGGGCATAGTCTGGATCTGAGATAAATCCGTCGAAGAAATGTTCGGCGTCGTAGAATACGTGAATATTTTTGCTTTTCAGGAAAGCTATGCTTGAGGAAATTTTTTCTATATTTTCTTGAGGAGTTATCCTCAATTGTTTTTCTACTTGATCGAGCCAGGTTTTTCCGAAGATGCAGGCATAGTCTGCACCACAATTTACTATTGAATTTAAATTCAGGTCGTTGGATGGAATTTTGTCTATTGAGGTGGAGCCGAAGGCAACTATTTTTGATTTTTTTGCTATTTTTTTGCATTCTTTGAATGAATTGAAAATCTCTTCTGAGGCAAGGGGCCAACCGAGTTCGATAAAATCAAAGCCAAAATCGTCGAGGATTGAGAATAATTTTATTCGGTCTTGGAAATTGAAGCTGGCTCCGGCTGCTTGTTCGCCTTCGCGTAGTGTGCAATCATATAATTCTATCATTGGAAAGTTTAGTGGATTTGGAATTGCTAGATTATAGAATAATAATTATGTTGTTTACTCTTATTGTTATTTTTGCTGAATTGATTGACATGGATTTTTTAGGAGTTAGGAGTTTTTAAGGTTTTGGAAGGGGTGCTTTGCTGTATAAGCCAGGGACATATGTCCTACCTCCAGATTTACTAAAAATTAAAGAAGTTCGTCGTTAATAAATTCATTAATTAGCTAAAAAACTCTTTCTATTTCAATTTTTGTATTAAAACTTAATAAATTATAATCTCCTCTATAAAATTAGACTATTTGCCTAGGACATATGTCCGCGGATTGCACAGGAAGGGGTGCTTTGCACTTCGTTAAAATTAGGTAGTCGCCTAGCGGCTCCTAAAATTGGTTAATTATAAAACAAAATATTTTTCAAGATGTCAAATAAACTAAGAATCTATAAATTCTCTAAAAACTCTTTTTCTGTAAAATGCAAACCCTCTTACCTAGAACTTATTTCTCAAGAATTCTTTTCTTTTTCTCAATGTCTAGTTTTTTCATCTCTATTTCTTTTGTGTAGTAATGAACTAATTCTTCCATGCCTTCTTCTTTCGCATGCTCAAGTTTTTCTTCATGGATCTCAATCTGCTCTTTTATAGATTCAATTCCTTTTCCAAGCCTCTTTTTTCTATTTGTCATATTTTTCTATCTCTTTTTCTAATAATAAAAGCAAAGATTCTGCTTCGCTTATAGATGCTTTTTCCGAGGGTTTTTTGTTGTATTTAATCGCTTTGTAAATATTATAAATCTTCTCATAATCTAACTTGCAATTTGCTATAACCCATTTGCTGAATAATTTTTTGGAATAGGTCTGCTTATTCAAAATCAGATTAATAAGAAATACTCCTCTCAATCTTAGAATTAGAGAGTAAATCGTGCTTGCAGAGCTGTATTTGTCTAGTCTTTCTAACTCAATCATCTCTTTGTTCATCTTTATTAATTTTTTAGTATCTTGAATAAAAGTTTTGAAATCTTCTAAAGATTGTTTCTTTTGCTTTAATTTTTCAAGATAAGATCCATTGATAATCGGCAGCGCCTCTTGAAGCATTGCGTTGAATAATATAGGATTTAGTTTTCTTGCTTCTTCTAATTTTTTTTCTGGTATTACTATTACTTCGATATTTTTTGAATGCACTTTGAAGGACTTATCAGATATCACAAAAAGATCTACATCAGAATCTTTCTCCTGCTCTCCCCGAGCATAACTGCCGAAGACAAATGCAGCAATCACTTTATTAAGATGAGGGTATAATAATTTTAGTGCCTCATTTTTTGCATCTTTTTTTGGAATCCTGATTAAAATGACTTCTTCGTTGACCCATTCTTTCGGAGCAAAAATATGCGCTCCGTTACCGATGCTAGTGACTTTCCTTGTCAACTGTTCCTGAATCATGTATATACTTAGTATATACTATTTAAAAACTTTGTGGTAGCTGAGGCTCTGTTGAAAATAGTATTGGGGATGTTAAATGAATTAAAAACTTACAAATTTTCTAAAGAGAATTTTGCAAAAATTAAAATTCTCTAACGAGAACTTTGCTTTCCTTCGGAAATAACCATCATGCAAAGTTCTCTAAAAACTCTTTTTCTGTAAAATGTAGGTCTGATGGAATTATTATGCAGAAAGGAAGAGCGATGTTTTGAGTTTTTATTTTCTTTATTGTATCATAGTAGATTTTTGATTTTTCTGTTCCGAGTTGAGAGGCCATAATTATCTTGTCGAATTTTATTTTTCTTTTTTCTAGGACTTGCTCGAGTTGAGTCAGGGCTTGGGTGCTTGATAATCCAATGTCTGTCAATAGCAGGGAATGGGCTTTTATTTTTTGATTGTCTGCGATTATGTCGATGAAAGAGTCGGGCTCGAAGTTTTTCTGGAATTTTGGCATGCTCGCCACTCGGCCAAATTTATATAATTGCAATCCGGTTTCTGAGATTGCTGTCAAGATTGAAGAGTTGTGGAAAATCTTGAAAGGGATTTTTTCTTTTTTGCATTTTTCTATGAGTGAGATGTGAGTTGTGGCTGATAGGGAATCGCCATATACTAAAAGTGCTATATCTTGTTTTTTAGCTTCGTCGAGGAATTTTTCAGATTCTACTGGCTCGCGAGATAGGGGAATTATTTTTTGGTTTAATGATTTTTCTAGGTCCTTGATTGTATAGGGAAAGTCGACTGTGTAGGATTCGAGGTAGATTTTTTTGCAGGTTTTCAAAGACTCGAGGGCTTCGACTGAGATTGATTGCAGGTTTAGGCCGAGGCCGATGAGATAGAATGTCATAGTTTATTCCAGATGAGGATTGTTAAGCACATAAATAAGAAAGTCAGTGCTATTGTTATATTTAGTGTGAAGAAAATCAGCGAGAGGATCGCGAGGATCCAGAATAGTGGCCGAAAGTATTTTTTGTAGAGTTTTTTTTCGTCAGAAGTGTATCTATGGAGAAGCAGGGCTGTGGGAAGCGAGAGTGCGAGGATGATTATCGATAGGATTATTGTTTGCATAAATTATTAAATTAGAGGATGTTTTTAAAATTATGGAAAGGGGAAATTAGGGTTTAGCAATCTTCCAGAGATTGTCGAAGACCTTATCCTGTAATTCGAACATTTTTTTATCTTGAATAATGACTCCTTTCATATTATCTTCTTCAAATGAAACATAGGCCACTTTATCATGATAGATGAAACATTCTGAATCTATATCCAGATCTTTGATGTATCTTATCTCGCTGTTCGCGATTTTTTTCTCTTTTGAGAATTCTCTTTCTTTTTCGTCGACTAAAACTAATGTCTTGATCTTGTTCTCTTTTTTCTTTCTGTAGTAAATATCTGTATAGATTTCGGAGAACTCGAGCCATTTTCCTAGAAACCCGATTATCTTCTCAGTCTGATTGGGTTTTGAGACGAGGTCGTTGAAGATAGTCTTCATGCCTTCTTTTCCCTCGAATACTTGAACATTGTGTTTTGTCGAAACAAATTCCTGTATTTTTTCAAGTTTTGGAAGTATGGAATTTATTTTCTTTTTCTTTTCGTCGAGAATCTCTAGGAGTTGCTTGGGGCTCGCTGCCTGAAAATAGGTAATATTGTCTTTTAGAACTGTGGAGATCAGGCCTTTTTCCATCAGAGATTTTAGAACACCGTAGGTCGTCGTCCTTATGAGCTGAGATTTTTTGGCAATCTCATTGACTTTGGAACTTCCCAGGGCCAGGCAGGAAAGATAGACTTTTATCTCGCTGTCTTCGAGATTCAGTTCTTTCAGCTCTTTGATAATTTCCATAAAATTGGTTGGCCGAGGCATTATATAAATCTTGTTATTTGTTGTCTAATTACGACAACAAGATGTTATATAGTGTTCTTTTCTATAACTATTAATTAGTAGTTACATAATAACTACTGAGGAGAAATAAAATGGAAAATAAAAATAAAATTCAAAAAAGAACGGCAGTAGAGGCCGAGAAACCACTACAGATACAAGGAGGTATGAAAAAATGAGCGAAATAATTAAACCAACAGAAATTCAGATGAAGGATTTAATTCCTTATTTGAGAGAAGCAATTGAGAAGAGAAGCGGAACTTACGAAAGTGTGCACCTTAAACTTCCTGAAGCACAATATGTTAATTCAATTAGCCTTAATGGAAGCGTTTGTGGCGGAAGAGCTTGGTCAAGGGATGTGCAGATTCGTTTTGATTTAGATAAATCTTGGAGGAATACTCAAAAATTGGCAATATGGCATATGGACGGAGAAAGAACAACTTCGGAATTTGAAGGGAATATTACCTTGGAAACACTATCGAAGGCGAAAGAAAGTTATTGTAACAATGGCTTTTGCCGATCACTGAGAATACCTACAATAGACGAGATGGACTTCCTTATACACCAGATTCGAGGATAAAGCACCATCTAATCATCTTATCCTGTAAAATCTGGAAGATTTTTATTTTTTTATCTTCCTATTATCGGTAAAAGTCCGATAACTGATGAGGCATGAGCCGAAAGGAAATAAAATGGAAAACGAAAAAAATCAAATTCACAAAATAACGGCAGTAGAGGCCGAGAAACCACTACGGATACAAGGAGGTATGGAAAATGGAACCAAAAACAATCAGAGAAAGCCTGGACATTTATAGAAGAAGACTTGCTGAAGGAAGAATCCCCGAATGTTCTGAACAAGATAATTATCCTTATGATAATCATGAGTTTGCTCTAAAAGCAAGTCACGAAAGGATAAGATCAATTTTTGAAGAATCAAGAAAATTCAAATTACACCTTGAAAATCCTTCGATAGGTGTCCCTTATAGCATGGATCTTATAGACCCGCCCGCATTAGTCATTGCATGGTCTCCAGAAGAATACGCATGGGTTTTTAAGAGTTATCAACCTTATTTAGGTAAAAGTGGATGGACCGGATTTACAATGCACCCTAAATCTGACTGTCCTAAATTATATCTGGATAGTATTCAAATATTAGAAATAATATTGGATCTTGCTACAAGTAACAAAATCTCCATGTTTACAGAACATAGAACTTGGCGTAAAGGAAGTGGTGAAGGACGTATACGCACTCTTGTCTCTTACTTATCAGAGTAAAACAATTAGAGGGATTGTTTCTAAATAAATAAAAAATTTAGGGAGTATAGAGATAAGAAATAGGTATAACTAATTTTTTCTTTTTTCTAAAATTATCTGCTGGGAAAATTTATTAACCCGTCATTTTTCCTAAAAACATGGAAAGGGGAAAAATCAAGCAAGAGATCTTGAAAGGGAAAATATTCATATATCCGACAGATACTGTCTATGGAATTGGTTGTGATGCGACTAATTTGGCCAGCGTCGAAAAGATTAAGGAGATAAAAAATCGAGATAGGGATAAGCCGATCTCTATCATCGCTCCTTCGGTGAAATGGATTGAGGAGCATTGTATTGTCGATAGTAATCTTGGAAAATATCTTCCTGGGCCTTATACTTTGATATTGAAAAAGAAAGATTCTAATTTTTTGAGGCAAGTAGCCAATGGCGAGACATTAGGAGTTAGAATTCCTCGATGTGATTTTACTAAAATTGTGCAGGAAGTCGGTCGGCCGTTTGTGACGACTTCGGTAAATTTGAGTGGAGAACCGTTTGCTGTTCGAGTTTCTGAAATAAAAGAAGAAATTTTAAAGCAAGTTGATATTGTAATTGATGAGGGCGAATTGGATGGTCGGCCTTCGACCTTTGTGATTGACGGGAAGGAAGTGAAAAGATGAAATTTTCTCTTCGAGAAAAAATACAGGCTTCGCTTGAAATAAAATTGGTTCGTTATCTCGCTATCGGTTAATTAATAATCACTTCTTTGAGATGAGAGGGTTACCTTTAAATATTAATGCAGATTTATTGATTCATGGCCAAAGAGATTGATGAAAAACAAAGAAAAAAGGATTTAGAAATAATGAATAGAATTGCTGCTAAGAGTAAACTTACTCAAAAAGATGTAGATGAAATTAGCGATAAAATTAAAGCAGCTGTTGCAGAGAAACATAAATTATACTATGATGAATCTAAGAAATTTTGTATCTTAATCTCAAAAAAAGATTCAGCAGGACTGAACATAGCGTCGCAGTTGGGCAAGATCGGCATGAAAGAGAGTAAGGATTATTTTTTGATGGAGGAAGATAGTATTTATGCTGAAAATATTGACAAGAGGCCCGGATTTGAGAAATTTGACTTTTTTATTTTTGCGACGAGGCATAAATCTGAGAAAGGGACAAAGACTTTGACTGTGCATGCGCCGGGAAATTGGAATAAGGCTGATTATGGTGGCCAAAATGGAAAAATATGTAAAACTTCTGGAAATTTTTTAAAACATTTGTTTAGAATACTTACTGATGAGAATTCTAAATCAGAATCTGACTGGCAGGTCTCTCTTGAATGCACGCATCATGGGCCGCTTTTGGAAAAACCTTGTTGTTTTATTGAGATTGGTTCGAGTGAGAAAGAGTGGAGCGATGGTAGAGCTGGCGAGATTCTCGCTCGAGTTCTTTCAAGGGCATTGAAAGAAAAAGTTGAAAAATTTGAGTGTGTCGTCGGAATCGGAGGCCCGCATTATTGCCCGAATTTTAATAAGCTTCAAACTGGAGATAGAGTGGCGGTTGGCCATGTGATTCCTGGATATGCTCTGCCTTTGACAGAGGAGATGTTGAAAGAAGCAGTTGAAAAAAATGTTGAGCCTGTAAAAAAAGTTATTATTGATTGGAAAGGCTGCGGAAAAAGTGCTGAAAGATTGAAGGTAATTGAGATTGTTGAGAAAAGCGGACTGAAGTGGGAACGAATCTAGTTACCGACGACGATTTCTTTTTGATATAAAAAGTTTTAAAAAGTCTTGAGTAATATAATTATATGGAAAAAGAAGGGGATGACAAGCTTGGGCATGTTCTTGATGCAAGATTTCAGGAAAAAGTGAGTGATATTCTTGGTGAAATGAAGGATTCTTTTTCTGTTTTGTATGAATCTGCAGTAAGGGATTCTAAAACCGGCCTATATAATAATAATTTTTTCCAATCTATCTTGAAAATTAAATTTGATAAGGCTGAGAAAGGAAAGCAGAGACTTAGTCTGTTTTTGGCAGATATCGATCATTTTAAGAAAATAAATGATACATATGGGCATATCAAGGCTGATGAGATCCTTGCGCATCTAGCAAAAATATTTTTAAGACATATCCGAGAATCAGATGTTGCAGCGAGATTTGGCGGTGAAGAGTTTTTTATTTTGCTTCCTGAAACCAGTCTTGAAGATGCTAAGATAGTCACATCTAGAATCCGAGATGCGATCAAGAATGATAAACTTTTTAAGAAATATGGAGTTACGATTTCGGGGGGTTTGACAGAATATATTCTTGGAGATAGTATTGAGAGTTTATTGAAGAGATGTGATAAGGCAATGTATGCTGCAAAGGAAACTGGAAGAGACAGGTTTGTCGCGATGGGCCCGAATAAAGAGCACGCGGTCTATCATATTCAATCTGCAGGAAGAATAAAGATTTCGGATCTAAGAAAAATAAGTAAATCTGAGCTGATCGGCGAATTAAAGGGAGCGTATAAACTATGACTAATGTAATCAGTTTTATCTCAATAAAAGGAGGAGCAGGAAAAACTACTAGCGTCGTCAATTTGGGTTATGTGCTTGCGAAACATTTTAATAAGAGGGTCTTGCTGGTCGACGGTAATTTTTCTTCTCCGAATCTGATTTTTCATCTTGGATTGAGTGACCCGCCGATAGGAATCAATGAGATGATCGTCAATAGACTCGATCCGTTTAAGGCGATATATACTACTCAATATGGTTTTCATGTTCTGCCTGCGAAACTTAATAATCAGAAGGGCGTACAAGTCTCTTTGCTCAGGAATTATATTGATAAATTGAGACATCACTATGATTTTATTTTGATTGACAGCTCGCCGAATGTGAGCGCTGAAATAACTGCCGCGATTGATGCTTCTGGTCGAGTCATTGTTGTTCTGAATCCTGATTTTCCTGGTTTAAGTTGTGCTATGCATGCTATTCAAATTGCAAAACAGCTTAATCATGAGGTAATAGGATTGATTATCAATATGAGTTTTAAGAGCAAAAATGAGCTTGACCTGAATCAGATCGAAGATGCGACCGGTGAGAAGGTCTTAGCGAAGATAAATTTTAATAGAGATATTCACGAGGCTGTTTTAAAGACAGAACCATTGGCAATAAATCTCAAGAAGGATTATATCAAAGAGTATATTGAACTTGCGAAGTATCTGATATTATGTGAGGATCCGGAAAATAAGGATAAAGAATATAAGCTCAAAAAATCTGCGAAAAATATTCCTGCGAAAAATAGGATCAGCCTTCTGGAAAACTGCTTGAAAGAAGAATTGTGATAAAAATTATCTGGAAACTTTTGCTCTTGGTTTGCTCGTTGCTCTTTTAGGTTTGGTTTCTTCTTCACGAACAATCATTTTCGCGAGGGTTCTAGGAGCAAATACTCCCATGATGTTAAGAAATGTATCAATAATCGCGCCTTTATACTTTGCATTAGTTTTATGTGCTGCCATCCAAATAGTTGAGCCTCTTAAATCTGCTTCGCGAAGATCTGTATCTTTGAGGGTGGCATTATAAAACGAAGCTCTTCTTAGATCTGCTCCTCTAATATTTGCTCTTCCCATATATGCACATCTCAAATCTGCTTCGCGGAGATCTGCTCCTGAAAAATCTGCTTCAAAAAGTTCAGCTTCTAAAAAATTTGCTCCGTCTAATCTTGCTCCTTTGAAATTTACTCTTTCAAGTCGTGCTCTATAAAGTTGTACTCCTGTAGCTAGTGTATGTGGAAGCCATAAATTAGAAGCTCTAACTCCTTCTAAATTAGAATATTTAAGTATAATCGGAGATTTATCGAGAGCTTGTCGTTTTAAATAATCATTCATCTCTGCATATCCTTGAATTTTTGATAAATCTGTTCCTATGGGAATTTCTACTCCTGAAAGATCTCTCTCGCCTTGTAGAATTTTACATACAAATTGTTCTCCAGTCATTTCAATCATATTTATCTGCAAATATTCTTCTTTAAAATACTTTCTGCAAAATTTTACTACTTGGAATTCGTATTAGTGAGAAAATTTTATTCCTTGGGCCTTTTTGATAACTCCTTTGCTATTTTCTCGGATTGATTCTTTTTCTGCGAGTTTCATGTAATCTAAAACTCGCTGTTTTCTTTTTTTCAGGGATTTTTCTGCTGAGAGACAAGGACCGCCGATGCAGCCGCCTTTGCAGAAAGTCACGTCGAGAAAACGAACTCTTTTGTCAGGCGATTGGAGAAATTTTTCTACATCACTGATGCCGTCGATTATTTTTTCTTGGCCTGGCTTGAGAACTTGTTTGAGATGGGCGGTTTTTGACAGGCCTCCTGAAAGAGGATAGACTTTGGTATAATCATTGTAAAATTTGTCGAATTTTTCCTGATGAGAGCTTGATTTTTTTGGAAGAATTTGTTTTAGCTGTTGATAATCTATGGTGTAATCTATGCAAGGACAAGATTCTGCTTCGGTTTTTTTGAAGTGGCAGGGAGAAATGAAAATTGTTTTGTGTTTTGGATAGAATTTTTTGCAGATCTTTGCTGTCGCGATCATCGGGCTGTCGATCTTCGCTAGGTTTTTTTTATATTGGGGATATTTTTGTTTTATTATCTGAACAATGCCCGGACAGACAGAAGTTATCAATAGGTCGTCGGAAGATTCGAGAATTCTGTGATATTCGCGATTGATCATCTTTGCGCCGAAGGTTAGTTCTACTATTTTATCAAAGCCGGCGGATTTCAGTTGACTGAGGATTGCAGGATATTCAAATTCTGCGACAAAGCTGGGAGCTACGAGAGCAATTGTTTTTTCTTTTGATTTGAGAATTTTTTGAATCTTCTTTGGATTGTTCTTCATTTGGCCTCTTTTACTAGACTATAACAATCCAACAATATTTAAATGCTTTTTGTTTAGTTTTTTATGGGGATTGAGATTGGTTTGATATTTGCTTTTTTGGCCATGCTCTGTTGGGGTTTTGGTGATTTTTTTATTCAGAGATCTGTGAGAAAAGTCGGGAATATCGAGGCGCTGGCTTTTATTGGGATTATCGGAGCAATCGGACTTTTTCCTTTTGTTTTAGGGGACTTGAAATTAATATTCTCTCTGCAGAATCTTTTGCTTCTTGGTTTTTTAGGAATCCTTACTTTTGTTGTGGCGCTTCTTGATTTTGAGGCATTGAAAGAAGGCAAGATATCTGTCATCGACGTTATAATTGAGTTGGAATTGCCCGTCACAATAATTCTTGGATTTATTTTCTTTAGAGAGTCTTTGACAATGATGCAATTAGGAGTTATTTCATTAATATTTGTAGGAGTGGTTTTGATTGCATCGAAAAAACATTCTTTTGATCATCCGTTCAAGAAATTGGAGAAAGGAGTTTTTATCGCTTTTTTGGCTGCAATCGGCATGGGCCTGATTAATTTTTTTACTGCTACTTCTTCTAAGACAATATCTCCGATGATGGCTGTCTGGGTTCCCTGGGTTATTTTTACAATTATTTGCCTGTTTTTTATTTATCGACGGGAAGGGATGTCAAAATTTGTCAAAAATGGTATAAAATTTAAATGGCTTCTTTTGGCCATGGGAATTTTTGACACTCTTGCTTGGCTTTTTTATGCTAATGCGGTTTTTGGAAATGAGATTGCTATCACTACTGCAATAACTGAAAGTTATCCTGTGGTCGCATTATTTTTAGGATTGTGGTTTAATCAAGAAAAAATTAAAATCCATCAATATGTTGGAGCAGGATTAGCGTTGATATCTAGTTTTGCCTTGGCGTTTTTGATATAGAAATTATAAATTTTTTTAAGATCTAGTTTGCATTTCATTCTTATAATTTATCGCTTGGTAGCGATTTACTATTAAGTAATTGATAATTTAACTTATTAAGCCAATCATAGTTAGTTGGGTTTTTACCTTGGAATTAAGAATTAGTGGGGGAATTATAAAAAATTATCTGTCAAGATCTTTCCAGGATTTTCCTTGACGCTTCAATGCGTATAATTGCGGTGTTATGTCTTCGAGGGCGATAGAATCTTTTTGATAGAAAATCCCGAGGGGAACTTTGGTATTTGGGCTTAAATTATCATAGTCAAACTCGAGGGCTTTTTTCATGGCTTCCTGGAAATCTGATTTGTTGTGACCTGTTTCTTGCAGCGAATATGTTTTTTCTTTTAATCCTGCGTCTGGATGGAAAATTATGCATGGCTGCAATATCTCGATGAAACAAAAACCTTTGTGTTTTAACGCCTCTTGCAAAATCCATTCTACTTGTTTTACGTCGGCGAAAACTCTTGCGACAAAACTTGCGCCTGCTGCGAGCATCAATTTTATCGGATTGAGTGGTTTGAATTTATTTCCAGAAGGATTTGTTTTGTCTTTGTAGTATCTTTCGGTCACAGGACTTGGTTGGCCAGTCGTGAGTGCGAAAACTTGGTTGTTGTGGACAATATATTTGAAATCAGAATTATATCTAGGAGCGTGAATTAAATGTTCTAAACCTTCGGCATAGGCATCGCCGTCGCCGGAAAATCCTAAAACTGTTAAATTAGGATTTCCTATTTTCATTCCAAGACAAGTTGGAATCACTCGGCCATGCAGCGAATTCATTCCTGGCAAGTTTATGTAGTCAAATATTTTTGCGTGACAGCCGATTCCTGAAACTATTGCAAATTTTTTGCCTGAACTTGACATCTCTAATGCGATGATATTTTTCACGCCTGCAAGTATCTGGAAGTTGAAGCAGCCAGGGCACCAGGTATTTTTAGCAGTGGTGTTCAGGTCGATTGGTTTTTCTTGTTTTTCTTTTTTCATTTTATCTTTTTCCATTCTTCTTTTAATAGTCCATAGGTATATTCGTCGTAAATTTCCTTGTTGGCTTTTGATCGGCAAGCTTTTCTTTTTAGGCCTTCTTTTTTGAAACCAAATTTTTCAAGCATTTTTCCTGATGAGGGATTTCCTGCAATCACTCCTGCTCCGATTCTTCTTAATTTTAATTTATTAAATGCAAACTTTAGAATAGCGTCGAGCGCTTCGCTGCCATAGCCTTGCCTCCAGTATTTTTCTCCTGTCCAATAGCCGACTGAGGCCTTTCCCTGGAATTTATCAATTTTACGCAGACTAATGCCTCCGATAATTCTTTTTTCTGATCTTAATTCAACAACTAGCTCATAACTATTCTTTTCTTTTGCTTTCTTTTTACAATCATTAACCCACCATTTTGCATCTTTTAATCTATATGGGCAGGGGACAAACAGAAGCCATTTACTTACATTTATATTATTGATATTTTCAACTAAATCTTTGCAATCTTTCATTGTGATTTCTCTTAGTATTAATCTTTTTGTTTTTATTTTCATTTTATCTTTTTTTGAATCTCTAGATTTAGTTCATCCGAATAGAACGGCCGGCCGTCGTATCTCAGGATCTTGTTTTTTTGTTCGATCATTATGCCGGTTTTTTCTGCAAGAATATCTGCCAGCATACCTGTTGCATTGTTTTCAACGAGAATTATTTTTTTGGCATTCCTTAGTTCATCTGTAATTTTTTTAGGAAAGGGTTCTATGTAGAGGACTTGGATAAATTTCATATCTAAACCGCGAATAGCGTCGAGGATTGAACCTTTGGTGCTTCCATGAGATAAAATTATATTCTTGCTGTTCTTGTTTCCGTAGATTTTGTACATAGGAAAGTTTTCTGATTCTTTTGTTATCTGTTCTATTTTTTTAAGGCGGCTTTCAATATTTTTTTTAATCTGTTCTATTGATTCTGTTGCTTCGCCTGAATCATTATGTTCATAGCTATTGTATCTTATCAACTCTGTTGATTTTTTTGATGGAGTTATTATTGGTTCTTGGCCTGAAGTGTATAAACTTTCTGATAGGTGTTTGTCGCTTAGGATTATTGCTGGTATTTTGTATTTTTGTGTGAAGTAAAAAGATTGACTTGTGAGTTCCTGGGCCTCGAGGGGATCGCCTGGCGCGACGACGAGACGGAAAAATTCTCCGTGACCTGCGTATCTTGCCATCTGGACATCGCCTTGGCCTGTTTCTGTTGCAAGACCTGTTGATGGACCTGGACGTTGGGATAGGTAGCAGACGACTGGAACTTCTGCTTGGCCGGCTAAAGATAGGGCTTCGGTCATGAGATCAAATCCTCCGCCTGAAGTTCCGATCATGGATTTTGCTCCGGTTATTGCAGAGCCGACTGCAGCGACTATGACTGCTATCTCGTTCTCGAGTTCCATGACTAGAATATTTTTTTCTTTTTCTTTTGCAGCGAGTTCTGACATGACTGCGGTCGCAGGAGTCATGGGATAGGCATAGTAAATATCTATTCCAGATTTTATCGCGCCGTCGGCAATTCCCTGATTTCCATTGGTGAATGATGCTTGTTTTGGCCGAGTCTCGGGTAGTGATGATCTGGATTTTTCTACCTTATAGCCTCGGGTCGCGTTCTTCAGATTATTGTCAAAATTTTTTAATTTTTTCAGTTCGTCTTGTAATATTTCTAGCGGCAAGCCGAGACACTTGAACAGTCGGCCGGCAAAATACATGTTCTCTGTCTCTTTTTTATCTGCTATTGTTATTGATTTTTTTGCTAGTTCTTTTTTATGCAAACTTACGGTGTTTTCATCAAGAGCCACGAGGATATCAATTTTTGAGTCATTGCTCAGAACTTGTTCGTCAGAAATAGTGAGTAGATTATAATTGTGGCCGCCGCGAATCAGGGATTCGTACTCACGGGAGCAGAAGACGTTCAGCCCTTTTTTTACGAGTGACTCACTGAGTAGGATCGCAAGGATGTTTGGGCCTTGGCCTGCTTTTCCGCCTATAAGAATTGTTTTCCTCATTTTTCTCTATATTCAAGAACAAGGGAATTATTTAAAGTTTTGTGAGGCTAGGTTTTCGAGCTTCACTCTAATCTGCACTTCTCGCAATTTGCTCTTGGATTTGCATTATTCAATTATACTATCAAGAGCGAATTGCTCGGTTCTTATTATGTGGCTGACTGGCGTCGACCGACTGTTAAGTAATGGGAACTTGACTTGAGAGGTCTGAAAAGTTGGGTTACAGTTTTACTTTAAGGAATTATTTAGAACTCAAAAATCAGTGAGATATTTAAAGGATATTTTGCTTGGCTGAATATGAAATCACTGAAGAAAGAAAACTCGGGAATTTTTAAGAATTATAAGCCCGGCGTAAAAATAAAAACATGTAAAGACTGCGGAAGGGATTTTGAGCAGAGCAAAGGTGCGCGTTATGAGAGAAAGTATTGTGTGGATTGCAGTAAAAAAAGAAAAGAGGATTATGAAAATCTTTGGAAAGTCACTGCTGAAGATTGTGGTGATGATTAGTTCTAGAAAATGTTTAAATAGAATCTTGTTTTGAAGTTATTGAGGTGAAGGATGAAAGATATACCTAAGAAAATAGCGAAGATCTGCAGGGAAATCGAGAAGAAGAATAAAATAAAAATACTTTTTGCTGTTGAGAACGGCAGTCGGGCCTGGAGGATGGAGAGCAAGGACAGTGATTATGATGTGCGTTTTGTGTTCGCGAGGCCTTTGGAAGAATATATCACGATATCAAAACCTGCGGATGTGCTGAATTTTGCTTTTGACGAGAATCTTGAACCTCATTCTGCTGAGGGATCTTTCATTGATATGAGTGGTTTTGATGTCTTCAAATTCTGTTCGCTGCTTGCGGGCTCGAATCCTACGACAATCGAGTGGCTTGTTTCCGATATTGTATATCATGGAAAGCAAAATCCGGTTTTCAAGAATTTTGCATTGAAAAATTTCAGTGCTGTTGCATTATATTTTCACTATAAATCTTTATCGAAGAATAATTATATTAAATATATAAAATCTGGAAATGATGTTACCTATAAACGATATCTGTATTCGTTCAGGGGACTGATAAATGCTAGGTGGGTGGTCTTCAATAAAAGTGTTCCGCCGATTGGTTTTTTTGATGCATTGGGTGGGATCAGGGAAAAACTTCCGAAGGAGATCTATCAAAAACTGCAGGAGATCATAAAAATCAAATTATCGGGAAAAGAGAAAGAGAAGATAGCAAATATAAAAGAGATGGATGATTATATTGAAAATTTTTTGAATGATGATTCAGAAGCTCCGAGAGGAGAGAAAAGAGCGGATGTGACTGGCCTAAATAAAGAGTTGAAGAAAATATTAAAATGAGTGAAAATTTTTGGAAAAAATATGAGAAAGACATTGTGATGCATGGCTCGAAGATGAATGTGGTCGAGTCCTGCGTCGACAGGCATTTGTTGAATATGCCTGATAAACTTGCGCTGGTCTTTGAGGATGAGAAAGGACGGAAAGAATTCAGCTGGAGCGAACTTGAAAAAGGAGTGAACAGGTTTGCGAATTATTTTTTTAGCATCGGCGTGAAAAAAGGCGCGAGAGTCTTTATTTTTTTACCGAAGGTGAGTGAGATGTATCTGGCTATTCTTGGAGCGATAAAAATCGGAGCGATTGCTGCGCCGCTGTTTGAGGCTTTCCAGACAGAGGGAGTTGAGTTAAGATTGAAAAGAGGCGAGGCCAATGTGCTTGTGACGAATAGAGAATTAGCTGGCCGAGTGAAGAGCAAAATAAAAGGGATGAAGACTGTCATTGTTGATTCGATAGAGTTTTTGGGAAAAATAGAAAGATGTTCTGATAAATTTGAAGCGGTTCTTGTGAATAAAAAAGAAACTGCTTTGATGATTTTCACGTCGTCGACAGCAGGAACTCCTGTGGCTGGCGTAGAGATCAGTCATTATGCCTTGGTGCATCAGCACTATACTGCTAAACTTGTTTTGGATTTGGCTTCAGATGATAATTATTGGTGCACTGCTCATCCGGGTTGGGTCACGGGAAGTGTTTATGGAGTTCTAGCTCCTTTAAGTGTTGGAGCGAAAGTTTTTGTCTATACGGGCCATTTTGATGGGAAAAAATGGATTGATTTTATGAAGAGAAATAAAATCACAGTGATATATACTGCGCCGACAGCGTTGAGGATGCTGAAGCCGGAAATAAAAAAAGAGGATTTTGAATATGTGAGAAATGTCTGCAGCGTCGGCGAGGCGCTTGTGGCTAGTCTGTATGAATATTATAAAACTTTGGGAGTTGATATAAATGATACTTATTGGCAGACTGAGACAGGGGCTATTGTTATCGGCAATTGGCCTGATCTGAAGAAAAAAGCAGGAAGCATGGGCAAGGCGATTGAAGGAGTTGAGGCGGAAATAGTTGACGGAGCGATTTCTTTGAAGAAGGGTTGGCCGGCGATGATGACGGGAATCTACAAGCATGAGAAGATGTATAAAGATTATTTTAAGGGAAAGTGGTTCAGGACTAATGATCTGGCTAGGAAAGATGAGGAAGGATATTTTTTCTTTGAAGCGAGAAAGGATGATATTATCAAGACTTCTGGAGAGCGAGTCAGTCCTATTGAATTAGAATCTATATTGATGAAACATCGAGCGGTGAAAGAGTGCGCTGTCATCGGTGTGCCTGATCCGATGAAAGGACAGATAATCAAGGCGTTTATTGTCTTGAATAATGGGATTGCCGGCGACGAGAAATTGAAAGAAGAGCTTGGGCAATTTGTGAAGAAGAATTATGCTGGTCATGCGTATCCGAAGATTGTGGAGTTCATCAGGGAGTTTGAGAAGACGAATTCTGGGAAGATAATTCGGTCAAAGTTACGAGGATGATTTTTAGGGTCTTATTTTAAACTATCTTCAATGATTTTTATATCATCTTTATTTAATCCGTATAAATCATAAACTACTTCATTAAGAGTAGTTTCCAGTTTATCAATCTCGCTCTTTAATTTTGTTTTTTCTTCAACCAAGTCATAGTAACCTTTTTTTGACGAGTCTAAATTAGCAATTTTTGGGGAAATTAATAAATACGGCTTTTGAAGTTTCATCAATTCTAAAACTATTGAATTAATCTTCTTTTGATTTTCTAAAACTTTTTTAGGTATTGGTATCCTTGCAGTAACTGAATTATCAAAGTGCATTGTTCTAATCGCTTTTCCAAAAATAAACCTATATGCATACCAGTTAACAACCTTTGAATTTAATATGCTCCAGATACATTCTTGAGAAATATCCTCGTTAAGAACTATTTGATTTATAGTATCTACAAGAATTTTATTTTTATTTGTAGGTATCGCGCAAGTAATTTGTATATGCTCCGTTGGATTTTCAATATGTGCAACAATATTTTGAACTAATATTGAATTATCTTTGATATATGCCAGATCAGAATCAATTTTGGACTTATTTATTTTGCCTTTAATTCCTGTAACTCCGAATCTTTGAACCTGTGCTCCTCCAATAACTTCTAAGTCTCCTTTTTCTGAGATATTTTTTTGCAATATTGCTCCTCGTTGGTTTGTGGAAATAGAATTTAACATAATGGAGTTTTCTTTAATTTTTTGTGCTAAACCTAATTACTTTTCTGAAACCCCGTTAAGCAAAAACCCAAAGC
>CAYHOV010000012.1:0-21003 GCA_964358615.1 Candidatus Woesearchaeota archaeon
CGCCTTCTAAAAGATTTCTCGCTTCTTTGAGAGTTATTGTGTTCCCCTCGATAGAAGTCGTATTAAATGCAAACTCTATTACAAAATTTTTAAGTATTTCTTTTTTAGTCAGCTCATCATTTTTCTTGAATACAGAATTATAATGTATTTTGCACGCCTCGATTTCTTCAAGATTTCCAAGAAATTCGTCTTGCTTCAATTTCAGATTTTCTGCCTTCTCAAGATAATAATTAGACTCAAAAAAATTATGCAAGGTTTTGTAAGCTTTTCTTATTTTTTCCTTATATTCCGGAAGCTTTTCTATAGCTTTTTTAGCTTCTTCGATTGAGTTCCCCAAGTAAGCAATATCTTTTACAATTATCTTGGCACCCTTTCTTTCTGAAACTCTAAGATAATAATAGGGCTTTCCTGCAATTAATTTCTTATAGACATAAACCATGATTAAAGTAAGGAATAGGGGTTTTTAAATCTTACCCTCTACATAATATATTTTGATTGTAAAGGGTAAATCAAAAAAAAGAAAATCCGAAAAGACAAAACCTTAAAAATATGACTATCTTCTATAAAACATGGGCGAAATCAAACATCTCAACACAACAGTCTTTTTTATAGATATGAAGGGATTTACATCTCGAACTTCTTCTTCCTCAAGAGAAGAACTGAAAAAGACCCTCGAAGATTACGAGCAGCTTGTCGTTCCAGTCATAAAAGATTTCGGAGGAAAAATTATCAAAGGCCTCGGCGACGCCTATTTAATATCTTTCCACTCTCCGACAAACGCAGTTCTCTGTGGCCTCGAGATCCAGAAAAAAATAAAAGAACGCAACCATACAGTTGAAAAAAAAGAGCGATTCGACGCTAGAATAGGGATAAGCTCTGGTGAAGTCTATGAAAAAGAGGGCGACATTTTCGGCGAGCCAGTGAATCTCGCATCAAGAGTCCAGTCAGTTGCCCAGGGCGGCCAAGTCGTCCTCGCAGAATCCACTTATCACGCCATGAACAAAAATGAATTCGACATAAGTTCCATCGGCAAGCACTCGCTCAAAGGAATAAATGATAAGATTCAGATTTTTACAGCCCATGAAAAAGGCAAAAAACCATCGCTGTCAGGGGTAAGAAATTTTTTCAGGAGATTTTTCAAACGTTGGTACATTTACATCCCTTTGATGATTTTTTTTCTTCTAATTCTCTCAAGCATGGGCAATAAGATCGACGGAAACTGGGGTGGCGAAGCCAATGCAGCACTCGAAAAACAAGACTACAAATCAATTAATAATCTTATAAGAACTTATGAAAATTCTCCCGACGAGTTAAAAGATATAAACGCAATGCTGATGGTAGCAAAACTTTATCATGCGATCGGAAAAGACGACAAAGCAAAAGCCACGCTCTTAGAAGCATGGAATAAATCTTCCAACCCCGAACAAAAATTACAAATATACAATACAGCGCGCCAGATCAATCCAAATCTGCCAGCAATTAACGATATTCAGAAGATAAAAGATATTTTATTCCAAGGAAAATAGATTTCTCTCGATATCATAAAAACCCTATCGTAGTAGTTAGGTTTTTGTGAGACAGAAAACAAAACAGCCTAAAATAAACTATAAATTAAAATCTACAATTTTGTTTTCTGTAGAAAATTAAAAAAAGAAAAGCTTGCAAAGAAAAAAGCAAGCAAAAAATAAAAATTTACTTAATCGCCATTGTCATCTAGCTAATAGATATATTTAACACATTACTGCCTGCACTTAAACCCCAACCATTAAGATAATTACGAGGTAATCTCTTATTATTTTCAGAATATTCTGGATTTGAAAGTGCAGCATATATTCGTACGCTATAGTTTCCGGGGATTAAACCCTTAATAGAATACTGTCTTGTAGTACGATCACTGTTAAAAATATAACTAATTACATTTCCCAGACTATATTCAAGCACATAACCTACAGGTACTAATGATCCATAAGCTTCTTTGCTTTTTGAGGGAATAGGCTTCCAATCAAGAACCGCACTATCACCTCGGACAAGGACTCTAAAATTAGAAGGAGCACGATAACTATATCTTAAAAAACGCTTTGTTAAATTAGAATCATAGCCAGGAAAACTAGAATTCCAAGGAATCCAACCAACAACGCCACAAGCACGATTGACGCACCCAGATGGACATCTATATCGAACCGTTTTAACAATATCTTCATCACAATAAAATTCAAATAAAAATCCTAAATTATTTTCAGAACCACAACGATCTTTCAGAATATTAAAAACAGGTATACCCAAATCATCGAGAGTACTATAAGTAGTCACATTTCCAGAAACATTATAATTAATCCCGCCATCACTATCTTGACACAATGGAACTATTGCGCTGTCAGTCATAGCAACATCGCCAGTCATAGTTACACTGCCGACAACATTTCCAGAATCATCAACCAAAGAATATCTTGCAGCAAAGACTAAACTTAGAGCCATCACTAACAAAACACTAAAAAATAAAATCTTCTTCATTCTTTTTTTCTACCTCCTTTCAATACATAAAATTAGTAAATTATAAGATTTACTTATTTTTCCCAATCAACCCTATTTTATATATCTTTCTCCCAAGTCCCAAAAATAAACAACTTTTAAAAATCCCCTAATCATGGCTATATCATGACTTATCTTAAAAAACTGGTGATGCACGGGTTCAAATCCTTCCCTAGTAAAACCGAGATTCTTTTCGAGAACGCCATGAATGTCATCGTCGGCCCAAACGGTTCTGGAAAATCAAATATCACCGACGCACTCTGCTTTGCTCTTGGCCGTCTGTCCATCAAGTCCATCAGAGCTGCAAAAGCAGCAAATCTTTTATTCTCAGGAAACAAAGAACACAAACCAGCTGCAGAAGCGTCAGTAGAATTATTTTTTGATAATACAAAAAGAACTTTCGCGATAGAGACCGACGAGATAGTCATAAAAAGGATAGTAAGGAGAAATGGTCAATCAGTCTACAAAATAAACCACGAAACAAAAACCCGTCAGGAAATAATAGAGCTTCTTGCCCAAGCAGGCATAGATCCAAACGGATTTAATATTGTTCTCCAAGGCGAGATAGCTGCTCTGGTGAAGATGAATCCAGAAGAGCGAAGAAAAATAATAGAAGAAGTGGCAGATATCTCAATTTACGAGACACGAAAAGAAAAATCTCTCAGAGAAATGGAAAAAACCGAAGAAAAATTAAAAGAGGTTATAGCGATATTAAAAGAAAAAAATAATTATCTCAAAAATCTTGAAAAAGAAAAAGAAGAAGCCGAAAGCTTCAAAAAACTAGACGAGACAATAAAGCGTTGCAAAGCCACTCTGTTTGATAAGAGGATAAAAGAAAAAGAAAAAGATATTCAGACTATAGAAAAAGAAATAGAGATTCAAGAAAAGGAAATAGAAAAAATAAAAAAACAGATTCAAGAAAAAAACGCAGAGATAAAAGATATAGAAGAGAAAATAACAAAGATCAACAAGCAGATACAGCAGTCCACGAGCAATGAACAGGAAACACTGCACAGGGATATATCCGAGCTAAAAGCAGAACTCGCAGGCCTACGGGTCCGTCGTGAAAATTTTGAATCAAGAATTTCGCAGAACAATGATAAAAAAAATATTCTGGAAAAAAAGACAAAACAGCTGGAAGAAGATATAGCCAATATAAGAGTCTCTTCTCCTGAGATTAAAAAACAGCAAGCCGAACAGAAGCAATCCCAAGACAAAATAGATAAGCTGGAACAGGAAAGAAGAAAATTTTACCTGACAAAATCCGAGATAGCCACACTCGAGAATAGGAAAAATGAGAGAAGCAGATTTATCATAGAAAGCGCAAAAGAGATAGAGTTAGTAGAAAAAAATATTGCTGCCTATTGTGAAGAAATAAGGCATGCCCGAAGTATAAAAGAAGCATTGACTCTAAGGCAAAATCTGTCAAAAGACAGGACCGATATAATTCATAAAATACTTGAAGCAGAGAATATATTAATGCAGTTCGAAAGAAATAATGCTGTTTTTGAAAAAGAGATATCAAAAGAAGAAAAACTGAAGATTGATATTCTCAAATTAGATGTATGTCCTCTATGCCAAAACAAGATAACTCAGCAGCATATAGAACATGTCATATCAGAATCAAATAAAAAAATAAAAGAAGCAGAGCAAAAACGCGACAAAGATCGAGAAACAAAAGAAGAAACACAAAACAAGATAGCTCCTCTTAAACAAAATCTTTCAGACATAGAAACGAAAATGAAAGAGATTGAGATAGACATGATGAAAATAAAAAATGCAGAAGAGAAAAAAGAGCAGATAATAAGGATTGTAGAACAGCAGGAAAAAGTAAAGACCGAGATAAAAGAAATTGATTCTAAATTAAGTACTCTAAAAAAAGAATTTGAAAGGCTAAAAGACATTGAATCAGAATATGACGAAGCTCGTCTAAAACTGCAGGAATATTCATTTCCTGAAGTAGATTCAGATACAGAGGTCACGATAAAACAACGCGAGCTCAATCGTCTAAAAATAGATATTAAATCAATCCTCAGAGAATCAGAAGAATCAGAAGCTGAGTTAAAGAAAATTGTAGAGCACATCAAGGAAGCAGAAAAAACACTTTCGCATAATGAAAAACAAGAGCAGGAGTTATACGAAAAATTCCAGAAATTTTTCAGCGAGAAAAATTCTCTTCAAGACCAGCAAAAGGCCCTTGAAACAATGATTCTCGGATTTCAGCATACTATCCGGAACCACGAAGATAGAGAAAACTCATTGAAGATCCATCGGGCAAAAGTAGACGCAGAATGTGAGTCTATCAAATTTGAATTCAAGGATTTTGAGAATATCGAGATTTACCAAGGCCAACCAGCAGATGTCATAAAAGACCGGCTTGAAAAAGCTCAGCTACGGGTCCTGCAGATCGGCTCTGTGAATATGCGAGCTCTCGAACTTTACGAAAAATTAAAAGAACAATGCCTGATTGTCGAGGAAAAAGTGCAGACCATAATCCAAGAAAAAGAAAAACTTCACAAGATCATCGCAGAGATAGACCATAAAAAGAAACGCACATTTATCAAGACTCTCGAAGCCATAAACGAATTCTTCTCAAGAAATTTTTCAAAACTGAGCAGAAAAGGCGAAGTCTTCCTCGACCTAGAGAATAAGCAAGACCCATTCGCAGGAGGATTGAGCATAATACTAAAAGTAGCAAAAGGAAAATATTTTGACATAGCCTCTCTCTCTGGTGGAGAAAAGACATTGATAGCACTATCGCTGATTTTTGCGATTCAGGAATACAAACCATATAGTTTCTATGTCTTCGACGAGATAGATGCAGCCCTCGATAAGAATAATTCTGAAAAACTTGCAGCATTGATAAAACAATATATGACCTCGGGCCAATACATCATCGTGACGCACAACGACGCACTGATATCCGAAGCCAGCACTCTCTACGGAGTGAGCATGCAAGAAAGTATTTCTAAAATAGTGAGTCTCAAAGTTTAAGTCTCGAGCTCTTGACATCTCGCGAGCACATAGGCCACAAATGCCGACGGACTAACATCCTTAACATATGCTTCAATTCCTTGCTCTCTCGCCCGATTAACCTGGTCTTTATTTCCAGAATAAAGCAAAAAACCCCGGACCCGAGTCATCGTTAGTTTATGAACATCTTCCCATAGTCCTTCCAAACCATCGCAAACAAGCAGAGTATAATTATTTTTTTCTAATTCCGCTACAAGTCTTTCTTTAAAATCGCCTGATAAAAATTCAAAACCAACAGCATCAGCGCCAGAACGAGAAATAACTTTGCAGAGCATACTTTGACAATCTTTATCATCCTCGACGACCAATACTCTTGCCATCAAAATACCAAGATTTCAAACTATTTAATAGTATCGACTAATTCCAAAATATAGTCTGTGAATTTTCGAACATATCTCGAATATTTAACATAAGCCTTATCTCTTAATTCAAACTCCTCGTCCCTAGTTCCCTCAGGAAAAACAACTTCAAATCCTCTTTCCCTTGCATTATCAATATCGTTCCCTTCGGTAGCATTAAGTACAAATATTGGTACTCTATTCCTCGCAACATCATCATAAACATCTTCCCATTTTCCATTAAGCCCTCCAGAAATGACAATATCTGGTTTTTCTGATTCTAGCAATTTACAAAGTTTGGATCTATCTCCTGTAAAAACAGATACATCTAGATCGCAAAAATCACGGAAATAGTTCTCAAGCGTTCTTGAATAATGTTCTTCGTCAATGATTAATATTTTTCTCATTTTTATACTCCATAAATTAAGCAAATTTAGTATTTTATAAACATTCTATAAAAAGAAAAAGCTTGCAAAATAAAAAAAGCAAGCAAAATAAAAAAATTTAGTAGTAACTTGTTTCTACTTCTTCAGTAGATTTTCCCTTTCGTGTAAGCATTATAACCAATACAATAAGCAATACAACAAACACTATTACTAGAACAGCAGTCAATGCAACAACAGAGCTAGAAGTACTACCTTTTGTGACATTAACGCCAAGAACAACTTGTTCTCCGCCTACGTCAACAGTAAAAGTATAACTTCCCGGTGCTGTAGTTCTTGGAACTGTAACACTTACTGGAACTGTAGCACTTGCGCCAGAACCAACAGTAACAACTGAAGGAGCTGAAACTTGTAATCCAGAACCACTATTCGTTTGTATGTCGTAAACCTTGATTGAGTTACCAGAGTTAATAAGTATTAAATCAAATACTTTTGTTTCTCCAGCTCCTATCTCTTGGTTTTTTATAGCAGCAACAACTTTGCTAGATGTAGAAGCATCAACTTTGATCATCTTTGTCTCGCTAACACTTGCGTCTTTGTTATATGCTCTAACAGATAGAGTATAAACACCAGACCGTGTGTTCTCAGGCAAAGTCAAATACAAAGTCTTTTGCATAGAGTCTTCTTCATTTTCGCAGTTGTTTCCACAACTTTCAGTAGGGATTAAGTCGCCAAAATAACCTTTAGCGCTTACGCCTAATTCATCAATAGATACAACAACATAGTTGTCATCGTTTCTTTCGAAACCATTGTTTCTAACTACAACTGATACTGGAAATGTTTTCCCAGCACTAACAGTCGAGTCAAAATCAACAGAAAGAACTTCGTAACTGTACGAATCTCTCTGTAACTTTACAGTATATTCTGCACTGTCATATTTGTCCGGAGACGAAATACTGACATGAAGAGTGTATACTTCGGTTGTATCTTTCATATCATTAGGTAAACCAAGTGACAACAATTTTGTGTAAGTGCTTCCATTAACAACATTAAATCTGCTTGTAGCAGATGAAACATCGCTTCTGAAACCTTCTATCCAAACCTTGACTTTGACATCTGATTCATCAGTCAAAGATCTGAATGTAACTCGCACTGGAACAGTGTCAGCTCGAACGCCAGCCATTGTTATGTTAGGCCCAAGAACGACATCGCTCAAAGTTGTACTAAGTGTACCATCTACTGATATTTCCGCAGCAGACGTGAAGCCCGCTAGGAAAAGTGTTAATACTGCTAACACGAAAGGAATGATAAACATTTTGTTTTTCATTATTGAGTTTAAACAATTTAGTTAATTATACTATGATTTTAATGTTTATAAACCTTACTGTTTGTAGTAATTGAAGAATGACAACTATTAAAAATGGGTTAAGTAAAATTTATAAAGTATACTGAGGTATACTTAATATTACTGACAATGGAAGACAACAAATTACCGAGAATAACCACAATCAAACTAGAGCGGGAAACAAAAGCAAGACTTGACAAACTCAGGGAAAACAAACGTGAAACCTACGACGAGATAATAAAAAAAGTCCTTTGGATTCTAAATATGGTCCGAGTAGAACCAGATAATGCAAAGAAAAAGCTTCAGGCCATAGACGATTCAAAAAAGCATTTCATGGAGATCAAAAAATCTCTCAAGTGATATTTAATAAGAAATCTTTTTCCATAAGTTTAATCCTTCGAGACTATCTTCAACAGGGCTCGGACTTTCATTGATAATAATTATATCTTTATCTTTAGGAATATTTTCCAAAACTTTCTTCCAATCCTCTTTCTCAGTCTTTTTATGATTTCTTTCTCCCTTATCACCATAGACAATCCCAGAAAAATGACAGTGCCATTTTTTTTGAGAAAAACTTTTTTTAATTAATTCAAATGGATATTCTTTATATCGAGCCAGAGAATGCGCAAAATCAATGCAAAATCCGCAGCCAGTCTCTCTAGCAAGTCTTGCAATTTCCTCAATCGAACCAAAAACATTTACCTTGCCCATTACTTCAGGGCATAACTCAATATTCCATTTATTTTTCTTCACAACATCCATCATCTCCTCGATTGTTCCCTTGACATTTTTATAAGTTTCTTCAGGACTCATCTTACCATAATAACCAGGATGAAATACTACGCGTTTAGCACCTAGATAATGCCCAATCTCACAACATTTTAAAATTCGGGCCTTAGTCGCCGCAACTTTTCTTTTTTCATCGGAGTTCAAATTAACAAAATAAGGTGCATGAATACTCAAGAATATATCCAACTTTTTTTCTTTTATTTCGGCAGCAATTTTTTCAGCCTGCGATTTATTCATCCAAATCTGATATGTGAACGGAACTTCACAGGCCCCAAGCCCAGATTTATGAAAACTCTCTAAATTTTTTACAAATACATCAACGCCGCCACAGCCAGCAGGTCCAAATCTTATCATCTTATATTGTTTTATTCTGATAAACTTCCTTGTTTATCTCTCCTAAATTTTGAACAATCTGCTCATGAAGTTTGAGGATTATCAGATCCTGCAGACCTTCTTTCAAAAGACCATGACAATTACTTAGATCTGATTCAGGACTATTGACATTTCCCGCTAAGACCAAGTCCATAGGTATCGAACATATCATCTCTTTATTGACAAGTTTCTGTGATTCCTTATTGCTCAAATCTCCTCGAAGAAGAAGTACACTGACATCACAAGTATTATGGGTCCCTAAAATTTTATATTCAAAGACCAGATTCCCGCCGCTGATGAACTTTGCTTTTTTACAGACCTTTAGATAATCTTCAAAACAAGTCTTATTAGAACATGAAGGATAATAGTAATAGCTGAAGATGACAAGAACAAGAAGAACGACTGTTATTATAAGAACGACAAACTTTTTCCTTCTTTCATTCGGACTTTCCACACTAGTAAAACCTCTTTTTACAAATCTAGAAACTTGATTTACCATCTTCTTCCTTAAACTGCATGATAAAATAGTATATAAAGATTTTTATCGGATTGAGTTTATTAAAAATCTTTATCATTGCTTTCTAAGAAATAATTTCATTTTCATTAATTTATTAATTAATGGTCGGGAGACGCTAGTCGACCCCTAAAAAAGAGCGAAGCGCAAATTAAATCAAATTATATTTTCAGAATTTTATCTTCGACAATTATCTTTATCTCATACCATTAGGATGAAATCTAAACCCTGCATCAAAATCAGTTGGAAAAACATAGACAGAACCATTTCTAACATCATGCACTATATGCCTTGAAAATATTCCCTTATGCTTTGATTTTATAGGAATATGAACTAATTTTTTGATTCCGATTCTTGCTAATGCTCCTTTTATCCAATTTTGAGGCCATTCATAGCAATGCTCATGATAAACATGGACTGCTAAAACTCTCCCAAGATTATCAAATATTTCTCTTGGATCTTCTAGATGATATTCGCCCCCAGTACATTCTCCAGTTAAAGTATCATAAGGATCATGAGTTGAATAATTATGAGCCAATGCTCCGACTTCATTTCTATCGTCTAAAAAACATACTCCCTGGCATTTAGAAAAATCTTCAGAGATCAGCAGATCCCTAGACGATTTTAATTGTCTTGCATGAACATAAGTATGATCTCGAGCTTTTAATTGCGCAAATACTTCTTTATCCACTAACTCTAAGGGAATATCTGCTTCAGTTATTGTTCGGATTAATTTTTTATTTGTCATATTTTAATGAACAAGATTAGTTTCCCTCGACGGTGTTTTTAATTTAATGAATCCATCACCAACAATTTTTTCTATCGGAATAAACTCTCCAACTCGAGTATCAGTAGTTGCACTGATAAACACGCCAAGTTTATTAAAAATAGCTCTTGATAATCCATCTACAGCGTCGCCAACAATATCATTTTCAGTTAGCGAAGTAGGCCTCGAAGAATCATAATTGACCAAGATATCTAAATCCGAAGGATAACTATAAATCTCGCTAGTAATCCCTGACCAATATATTCCAGTATATCCCAAACTTCCATTGCGAAGATGCGTCTTTCCCTGTCTTTGCATTTCCTCCACAGCATCAAAAGAAATATCAGTTATATCTCTATAAATTCCCAATCTTCCTCCCCCCTTAGCAAAACTTCCAGCTAAACCGACGATACTGACTCGAATCGGAGAATCAAGTATTACTAAATTTTTAATATTGTTATCAAATAAATTAATTGCTTCCTGATAACGAGCTAGACTTTCTAAAACTGCCAATTTACTCTTAGCAATTCCTCTTGCAGTATATTGTCCGCGTAATTTTCGCATAGGAAAGAGTTAAATTTATATTATTTAAATATTTCTATTTATTACTACTGCAAAGTTAGGTCATAAATTACCTAACTATAAAAGAAAAAATCCTAAAAAATAAAAAAATAAAAAAGGGAAAAAATTCCCCTAGATAGAAACTAATTCAACTTTCGAACTCTCGACTCTGCCGAATACTTTCGCAGCCAAATACTTAGCTCCAAATTCTTCTGCAGCTTCTAAAGCCATGCTTGTTGCGTTTTGAACAACGACGACAAATACATTTGAGATGTTGATAAATCTTGCCTTTGACATTGGGATGTCTCGAATAACTTCAAGCTCTGGACTCAAAAATAATATATTCTTGCTTCCAAGATTCTCGCTTAATTTCTTTATTTTTTCAACGTCCGCAGATGTCAATTTCTTATCGCTTTGTTTTGATGCTTCTACAGAAGTCTCGCGTTCCTCATGATAGGCCGGCCTCTCGAATCGATTAAATCTATCGCTTCGCTCAGACCTTTCAAAGAATTCTCGTGCGCTGACTTTTTTTCTCAACGCCATAATGACTTCTTTGCCAGCAAGTTCTTCAACTTCTTTGCCGTCAGGTGCATTTGCGATGTAAACAACTTTTGCATTATCGCAGACATTTCTAGCGATAAGCTTTCCGCCTCGGTCACCGTCGACAAATAAAGTCAATTCTTTCTGTTCGCCCAACTTTGCGATTTCTTTTGGAAGTTTTGTTCCATTCATTCCGATGACATTTGTGATTCCGTGTTTCAACAGATTAACAACGTCTGCTCGGCCTTCAACAACAATAACTTCGTTTCCAGATAGATCTCCAGCAGGCAGTTTCTCTTCGCCATAATCATTAAGCTTAGAGATTCTCGAGGATTCTCGCAACTCTTGGCCCATTTCTCCAGATTCTTTGCTTGTCGAATTGATTCCTTCTAACAATTGCTTTGCTCTGTCCATTATATAATCTCTTTTAGTTCCTCTAACGTCGTTTACGCCTGTGATAGTGATCTTCGCGTCAGTAGGCCCAATCTTATCAATTGTTTCCAAAGCAGCCGCAATAATTGCAGTCTCAGCTTTATTCAATGCTGATGGAATCTTAATCTCTCCGACTGTTTTTCCACCCTCACTGTCAAGCTCAACTTCAATTCTTCCAATTTTGCCTTCTTTTTGCAATTCTCGAAGTTCCATATCGCTTCCAAGCAATCCTTCTGTTTGGCCAAATAAAGCGCCAACTACATCTGGTTTATCAACCGGTCCTTCTGCAGTAAAATCTGCAGTGACCATGTATTTTATCGATACTGGACTAACTTTTGCCATTTTATTTATATTCCTCCGAATATTTAGTTATTAATAGACTTAGAAAAAGCTTTTACTCATACGATACTCTTCTCACTGAACTCCCGAAACCGGGCGACTAATGAATATGAATGTAATAAGTGATGATAAGATATTATCTTACACTTTTCCTAAATATACAAACTCATCAAGTTTAGATGGTTTTTAAATTTTGTTATTTCCATATTTCTATTTTGAGCGCCAATAAAAATCTTTATTAGAATTTTTATATCGATTTATCACATAAATCCTTAAAAAGTATTCTCACCTTCTAAAAATATGGTTCAAATAATAGTTCAGGATATGCTTAGAGAATTACTAGCCCGAACAGGAGAAATAGATTATCATGATCTTTCTTCGATGATAGACCAACAACTTAATTGTTCTCCTGGAGATCCGGTTCTTGTTGTTAGAGATGAATTAAAAAGAACACCGAAAATAAAATATGTTGCGAAACATAGAAATTGTGTTCCTCAAAGTCCAAATTGGGAAAAATTATCTCGATTACTATTTTTTGCAGCACTTGGCGAAAGACCTTTTGTTTACCCAGGCCAAGATCCCGATGAGCCAGACAAGAAACCTTCTTATATTTCTCTCTCAACAAATCCAAGCAGACAGGTCACAAGATTCGGCCGTACAAGTTATCCTCGAAGTACTGATTTTTTTGGAAAAGAAGAGAGTGCAGATTGTCCCTGGGAGTGGGGAGACTGGGATGCTAACACCAACTTATTTATGCTTCGGAAGTCTAATATTTTTCCAATGTATCATGGAGATTTAAAAGTTAATCTTTACACAGGCCCAGAATTAGAAGACTATATGCAAAAAAATCCAGGACGTGATTGGGAAACTGCTCGTTGCAGAATCGGATTAGATGTTTCTGCAGATACTGGTTAAATAATTTTGTGTATACTTTATCACAATCTTTCTTTTAAATAGAATTTACTTAGGAAATCTATGGCCAAAGAAACAAAGAGAGAAAGACCGTCGTGGGACGAGAGTTTTATGTTTGCGGCGTTGATATCTGCTACTCGCTCGAGTTGCATACATCTTCAGACTGGCGCTGTGATTGTCAAGGATAAAAGAATAATCGCTTCTGGATATAATGGGGCTCCGCCGGGAATTGTCAATTGCCTGGAACGAGGATGCAGAAAAGATAGAGAAGGAGTTAATTTTGAGGACAAGGATAAGTCTGTTTGCCGAGGAATGCACGCAGAAGTAAATGCTTTGAATCAAATTGCTCGGGAAAATCTGAAAGGCGCAACATTGTATAGTTTTTATTTTCCTTGTTCAAGTTGTGCAAAAGCAATAGTCAGCAGCGGGATTTCAGAAGTTGTTTTCTGTAAAATCTACAAAGAACCGGATTCTCTCACAAAAGAACTTTTTTCCGAGGGCGGAGTGAAATTAAGACAAATAAAAATTAATGTGGATCGGTTTTTTAATATGATCAAAAATATTTTATAATCGTAAAATCTTTTCTAATTCTCCTATGCTGGAAATATTAAAATCTGCGTGAGCACAGGTTTTTCCTGAATGATTGATGTAGCAAGTCTGAATTCCTAGGGATTTTGGAACTGCAATATCTGATTCGTCGTTATCTCCGACGTAGAAATGGTTTTCTGGAGGAACTACTTTTGTCTGTGAGAGCCAGAGGCGATAGATTGCTCCGTCGGATTTTTGGCCATGTTCATCTGCAAGGATAGAAGTAAAAAATTTATAGGGATTAGCAAAACCTATTTTTTCTAATTTTTTTATTGCGAGAGCTAGGTTTGAACCGGTAATTATACTTATTTCTCGGGCGCTTGAAAGTCTTTTGATAATCCTTACTAGTCCGGGGTCTGGTTGCATCAGATTTGTAACATTTGCTTCGTTGAGCGCTTCTTGAACTATTTTTCTTTTTGTCTCGGGTTTTTGAAGATGAGCTGCTATTTTTCTTATGGCTTTTCCTCCGGATTTTAATTCATTGTAGAATGTTTCAAAAAAATTTCTTGCTTCTTCTTCTGAGATTGAAAATTCCTGTGCAAGTTTTTGATAAATCAGCGCTCTTATTCTTCCGTATTGCATCTCTTCGGTGACTTCATAGAGAGTTCCGTCGAGATCGAGGCCCATTCTGACTACTGCTGGTTTTTGTGTTTCCATATTATTTTGTCCTTACGTCGCCGGTAAGGATTCCGCCTGTTGGAAATAATCTGTATAAAAGTTTGTGGCCTGGTTCTGTGACGACGTGGGTCTTGTCGCTCACTAATTTATCTGTCCTTTCTTCTTCGACGTGAACTTTTGAATAGGGTTTTGGAGCAGCATAGTAGGGAAAACCTTTTTTTGGTGCGTCAATCTTTATGACATGTTGAGTGATATTTTTTTCAAAAGCAGCATGAACTCGGTGAGAGCCGTCGCAGATTATTGGGACTTGTGTAAGTCCTGAAAATTTTTGATATTCTGGATAATTTAGCGCTAGCAGTTCTGGATTCAGCGAGTGGCCATTCTGCTGGAGAATTTTTCTTAGTTCTGGGTCGAACATCTCGGAATAGTCGAGGCCATTGTTGTAGAGCGGACAAAAAGGGATTAGCTCGACGACAGGAGGCATGAGTGTCCAGACTGTCTCGATATTATTCTCGTCGGTGGCGACATAGTTATAGGCGCCCGTCAATTTGAAAATATTTATTCCGTAGTGTGAAAAAATATCTGCGAGTTGATTGACTCGATCGAGAAAACCTTTTCTATAGACTGTTGGTTGAGGTGTGAAGAGTTCTTGCTGGACTTGTTGCGGAGAAAAAGATTTTATGGAGATCAAGGCGTCTTCGTAGATTTTTATTTGAGGAAAGCCTTTTAGTGTGACTCGCTTTAATTTTTGTACAAGCTCGGAGAAGGGGATCTCGTCGAGGATTTGGAGTTTTTTGATCATGATTTTAAGAAGCTTGTTTGATTGGAACTGGTGCGAAGTCTGATTCTATTTGAGGGATTACAATAGTATCTAATATTCGATCTACATTTGCTGTTGCTCTTGACATTGTTGATTTATATTCTGGACTAGACACTATTGGATGAATTAGTCTAGCCATCTCTTCATCATATTCTTTTGATCCTCTTTTAAATCTTTTTTTAAGTTCATCTTCAAATTGTTCTCTTACTTTACTCAAGCCAGTACCCTCTAATTTTTGATGAAGGGCTTTCCGTATGGGAATTTCATCCTGAGGAGCGGTTTCAATTCTTTCTAATATCATCTCTCGAGTAGTTTCCCTATCTACACTTCTAGCTTCTTCAGGATATGCTCTAAGATGTTCTTCTAATCCGCCAATTACTGAAATTACTGCTCTTTCTATTTCTCCTAATGTAAAATTCCCTACAGGATTATCTTTATCAACTCCTGCCGGAAGTTGAGAGATTAGTTCTGCTTTTTTCCCTTCATCAGCGACGGTCTTATTAACTAGATAAGTCAAAATTTGATTAAGTATACTCTGATTTTGAAATTTTACATGATACGAATCAGAAGAATCCAACATCCTTCCATTTTGAATATCTCTACCTGTTCTTTTTCTTAATTCATCTCGTGTTAAGCACATCAAGGAATACATGGCGACCATATTCATCGGTGAAGCCACCATTACATTTCTGCTTCTAAATAAATAATTCATGTTTAACAAAGAAACCTTAGGATCTGTTGGATGAGGTGTAAGAACAAAACCAAGTCTTTGAAGGCAAGCTGGATGTCTTATCTCATAATCTAATTCTGGATTCCATAATGGTATGCTTACTCGTCGTGAAAATGGTCTTTCAGCTAATCTTCTTATAGTATTTTCTAGTTGATCAATTGGTCCTTTTGATCCGAGATATGCTCTTATTCTTTCGTTATAGGTATATTCCCATCGAGTATCCTTCGGATTTCTTGGATCTTTCATCAATCCGTCTTGTGCTCCATGAATCTCTGCCATATAACTTACTAAATCTGTAGTAGTGCAGGTCATGCCTCTATGATAAAAATCTCCCTTGTCTGGAGTCATTATTCCAATATTCATTGTTGCATCTACTTGGGGGCCTTTATCTTCAGGGTCTTCTCGACAATACCAATAACCATTTTTTGCAAGTTCGATAAGAGAGTTTTCCCAGGCGGATGCGATGCTTGACCCTCTTGCAGATAAATCGGGTAATCCAAATTCTCCAACAACTCTTTTTTTTGTCATAGAAAAAATATATGTCTTGAGTTTAAAAAGAAGATTGTGATTGAAAATATATTTTGAAATAACAGAATTACTATTGAGTGAAATGGTTGGAAAATATTATTTTGTTCGATAGCATATATGGCACAAAAATTTTTGCTCTTGGATTTTTATTATTCAAGAATATATTCAAGAGCGAAAATTTTTCCCGAGGAAAATTTGAACTCCGAATAAACTGTTTGAGTTATGAAGCATTAAAATTCCCGAAGGCCATAGTATCTTCGATACTATGTATGGCCCCGAGGGGATTTGAAAACCTCCTGCCTTTTTGGCGAAGGGGATAAAGATAACTGAATTTTGGCCATTTTGTCGATCTTAATCTCTAAGCTTTTTTCAGTGAATTTTAATAGGCTTATTTACTTTAAAAATATTTATGTTATAAGGAATGATTGAAGATTATTTTACGAGGATTAAGAAATTCCGCATCTAAATGTTTTATCGGGAGTTACAAATCCTAATGCTTTTTTTGGAACTTCAAATGCTTGGTAATCTCTCGGACTTTCATTATCTCCTGATGCTAAAACGCCTACCATTCTAGCAACTCTAACTTCAGAATGTCTTGGATCTACTTTTATCACAAAAGGTTCTTCTTTCGTTGGTCCTATTCCGAAGGTATCTCGCAATAAAACATAAACTCCTGTTTCGGGAGCAGGGATTCTATTATCAGAACACATCACCTCTAAAATTCTTTTAGGAGATGAAGCCTTTTCCAATTTAAGAGAGACTTGCTGTAATAAAAATTGTTTTCTTGCTTCAATTGCTCCTTGTGAACCTCCTGGAGCAATTCGAGGTTCATAGGTTTCTATTTCTGCTTGTAATCCTCCTAGTAAATCTTTAGAAGTTATCGGTATAATCTCATAAGCATAGGTCGGATCAGAAAGAACTAATCCGCTAAACTCATTCCAAGAATCCAAACGTTCATCTAGTCTGAAATTTTTTGCTTCTTTGTAACCATTGGGGTGGACTGCACCGATTATTCCGTAAGTAAATTCAGGCACTCCTTTATCTTCGTCGATTCTTCTTGAATTTTTATGTATTTTTCCCCATACTCTTGCTGGTAAAAATAAATCTGCTGGCGGTTCACCTAACGGACGAACTTTAGTTATATCTTGTACTCCTACTTTAAATCCTAATTTTTTTAGAAATAATCGGGTTTTTGGTGAAGATTGTCGATACCAGCGAATAACATTATCGTTTTCATTCATAGCCCAACTAGAAACAACGGCTCCTAGAAAATGATGCACTTCGGGAGATGAACCTTGGTAAGTTCTTAAAAATTCTTCTGGTTTGTCTCGTAAATATTCTATAACTGCCTCTCTTGCAATCATCATATTTCCAAGTGTTTTGTTAGATATCGCACCCTTTTCAGTATGCCCAGAATATCTATATTTAATTGGTTGTCCTGCGACTAATTTAACATCTTCGGTGACTGACATTTTAACATCTCTCCTTATTTTTATTAACCTCTCAGGATATTTAAATATTTGTATGTATTAAAAGAATTATAGAAAACTTTAAAAAATAGAGTTTTCTTAATTTACCATGAAAAGAATCTATGAGCATACAACAGAGGCATTATCAACCTGGAGAACAGGCACACTTAGTTGTTATCTTGCTAATATGTTAGCACTTAGAAATTTGGAAGGAGCAGAAGAACAAGCAAGAATCGCTGGAGAAGTTCTATCTCAAAGAAAAGATCACGAATCAGTTATTGCAAAAAAGAGATTTGTGCATCAGCTATTGCGCGATGTTAGAGGATATTGTGAAAAAGATGAAGAACAGGGAAGAGCACGATTAGAAGTTATTACTGATTTTACTAGATATGCATTTGCAGCTTAATATTTGTTTCATAGAAATTCTTATTTTTTAACTAAAAACGAAAGCGAGAATCCATATAAGAATATAATAAAAATCACCTCTTTTTTATTTAGGTCATAAATAAGGTATTGAGTATATACGGAGGTGTCTAAATCAGACAAAAAAATATATTTTGTCGAATATAAAACCAGATTTACACCCCCTCAAATCGGGTGTGTGATTTCAAGCATTTTTGCTATTTTTTCAGACACCCCTTTTCTCTGGGTGGCAATTCCAAACTTATTGTATTCTGACAGAAGATTCCTATTAGAAACAATGAACATCCATCGCAGAGGATATTTTTTATTCAAATAATTTAATTTTTCCTGCAATTGTTTCTTTTTTCCTAAAAGATTTCCGGTTTCGATTTCAATAGCAAAATTCTTTCCATTATAATTAAAAATAATATCTGCTTCTTTAGTCAGATATTCTTTTATGTTTTTTATTCCATTAATTTTTTCTAGAAGTTTTCTTACATTCCAGACAAGGAAAGCATGAGTCGGAGAATGGTTTAATTGTGGTTTAACTAAAACATTAATGAATTTATTTTGAATCATGCAATACTCGCAAACAGAACAATAACCGTCTTCGATTAAAGCATTAATTTCTTTCTCGCTTAAATTATCTTTTAGGAAAACAGGATTTTCTTCTGCTTTTAATTCCCATAAAATCATCTTATTTTTATTTTTTTCATGTTCTTCTTTGGCCCTGATCTCTTTGTCTAAATTCTCGATTTTATCCTGCTTCTGCCTAATTTTTTCGTCGAGATATTCAGTTATATGCTTTTTTCTTACTTCTCCAAGAAGCTCAGTCGCTTTCGCTAATCGCTTCTTGAGTTCAGATCTAAAGTGCTTCAAAGGTTCGTATTCATTACAAATGTTTATTTTATCTCTTAATCTTTCGATTTCATTTGTTAAAACTTTTTCATCAAGGGGTAAATCTGTTTCTAGGATTTTTTCGATTTCTATTATTTCTTTTTTTATCATTATTGCTTCTTCCTGCTTCTTTTTTGCTTTATTGAAAATAAATTTTCCAGATTTGATGCTAATGTGAGTTAAAGCAAATATCACTAAATAAACTAAAACTACTATTAAAAAAACAATTGTTCCTGGCCATAGACTTAAAAAATAATTTTTAAAATTTTGAATCTCTGTTTGATATTTATGCAATAGGAAGGCAACAAATACGACTCCGAGTATAAATGCTTCTGTTTCAAAACTTAGATTATCTGAATCTTGGCCCATTCATTTTCCTATCACCAACTTCGCAATGTTCATTAATTTTTGTTTGTTTAAATCTCCGTCGTTCTTTCATTTTCTCTTCAAACTCTTTTTATTTTTTTCATCTAAAGCAATAGTATCTTTAAAAAGAATATCTGTTAATTTTCCAATTTCTGCAAATTTCTCTTGCATTTTTTTATTATCCTGCCTTTGTTTTTCCATTTCAGCTTCAAAGTTTTCTTTCATAACTCTGTTCTCTACTTCCTGCCTTGAGATTTTCATCTTCAACTCGCCAACTTCATCACTTCTTATTATTCTGGCTGTTTCCTTCTCCATTACACCGCTTCTGTCGATATAACGGGCAGCCATGGGGCTATTAAAGCTCCAGCCGTATCTTTTGCACATCTGGAAGTGGTTTAGCTTATTGGAGTAATAGGTGCAGGAAGTATGCCTTAGAAGATGGCAGAATACGTTTTTCTTTAGGACTTTTGCCCCGAGTGCTCGGATATATTTTCTTATGGCATTGTAAGATAATTTTACAATAAAATCATTATCATTTATTTTTTCAAAAGAATTTTTATAATCCTCGATTTCCTGTGTGCTTAATGGCAGAGAGATTGTCCTCGGCTTTGTTTTAGAAATTCTTATTCTTGCCATGTAACAGCCGAGTTCTTTATCCAAAGTCAAATCGGCCCAGTTCATATTAAGAAATTCCTCTATTCTAAATCCACCGTCGGAGAGCAAGCGAATGATGAACTTATATTGCAGAGGCGCAGAATCAATTAATTTTTTAACTTCAATATCTAAATTCAATGCAGAGATCTCTTCTTCTTTTGCATGCGTATCAATAAAGCTGATATCTAAATTTTTTAGATGATAGTTTTTAATGAGCCATTCAAAAAAAGATTTTAATTCTGATTTTGCATTTGCTATTCCTCGTCCTTCATAGGGTTGGCCGTTGTCTGCTCTTTTATATTTTCCATCTTGCAGGTTTTCAATAACTTTTTCTATGTCTTTTTGAGTAACTTTTCTAAAATCTTTTTTAAACCAAAAATCAAATCGTCTCAAATATCTTAATTGCCTTTCTAATGTAGAAGTTTGGCATTTATTCTTCAATCTTTTTTGCCGAAGCCATTCGGTAATTATTTCAGAATTATTTTCTAGAGTTCCAATTCTATTTACTTCTTTTGCATACCTTCCTTTTTCATTATGTATGTCTCGATCTTTCATGAAATAGCAAGGGAAAGCCTATTTTTAAAGCTTTTCCCCCGCTACTAATGGCCCCGAGGGGATTTGAACCCCCGACACCTGGATTACTTCAAAAAGGTTGAATCTCTGTCTTCCCTTTTGGAAGGACAGAAAAACCTTGTTTTTCTGTAAAAGTCCAGTACTCTAACCGGGCTGAGCTACGAGGCCTTTGGGTAAACTAAATTTCTACTCAACATTTTACCCGAAGCTGAGTAGAGGCCGCACTTGACCATTCATCGTTTTCTTACTTCTTAAATATTATTTATGAAGCAAGGCATTGGAGAGGCCATGATAAAACTAAATTGTAAGTCATTTAAAAAGTTTGGCTTATGGTACTTTTACTATATTTTTAATAAAACCAGCTATTAAGGATTTAGATAGTATGTATTCGGGAATTGGAATTGAGAAAATCGATCTAAGATGTTAAAAATCTTATAAAATCTTTTCCACGTGTATAAGCCAGGGACATATGTCCTACCTCCAGATTTACTAAAAATTAAAGAAG
>CAYHOV010000013.1:0-7859 GCA_964358615.1 Candidatus Woesearchaeota archaeon
TGTATTGTAAGGAGGGTAGTTTAGTGCGGAATTGCACTAATCACCAAAAATTATTATAGAAAATAATTCTGAACTGAAATGTTTTTAAAGTCGAGGCACTTAAAAAAAATATGATAGAATTAAAAGAGAGGCCGAAGAATCCTACAATTATCGAAGGATTTCCAGGTTTTGGTTTTGTAAGCACAATTGCTACGGAATTTTTGATAAAACATCTAAATGCAAAAAAAATAGGAAAATTTTCTATTTCTAATCTTGCACCGATGGTAGTCATCCATAATTCAGAAATTGTCAATCCTCTTGAAATCTTTTATGATAAAAAAAGTAATATAATAATCTTGAGAGCTCTTGGAAATGTTGCAGGTGCTGAGTGGGAAATTGCTTCTGAAATTTCAAAACTTGCCAAAGACTTGAAAGCAAAAGAAATAGTCAGCATTGAAGGAGTTTCGTCAACAAAAACGCTTGAAAAAAAAGATTCTGAAGTTGCCAAAGTTTATTTTTATACAAATCAAAAAAAGAAAATGGGAAAAATGGATGTGCAAAATTTGGAGAATGGAATTGTTATGGGTGTCACTGGCGTTCTATTACTTGATTCTGATAATTTTCCTATGTCGTGTATATTTGCAGAAGCAGACCCAAATCTACCGGACTCGAGAGCTGCAGGAGAAGTAATTAAAGTGTTGGATAAATATTTGGGATTAAAAATTGATTATAGGCCCTTGATAAAAACAGCAGAAGAGGTCGAGGGAAAATTAAAAGATCTGATCACTAAGATAAAAACGAGTTCTGAACAGAAAGACAAAAAAGAAAATAGTTATTATGGTTAGAAAGATTAAAAAATTTAATTGCAACAATGAGTATTCTAGAACTGATTAAATAAAAAATATAAAAAGCCAGAGATATAAAGAAAAATATGAGTAATAAAGCAAAGGGGTCAAAGGCAGAAAGAGAGTTGTATCAGATGTTCATCGACAATAGCTATCGGGCTGTTCGCGTCGCTGGTTCAGGCGTTATGGATAATACTGCTTGTGATTTGATTGCTGGAAAAGTTGGGAAAAAATATTGCATTGAAGCAAAGTCCACAAAAAAACCAGTTAAATATATAACAAAACAACAAATAGAAGAATTTGTAATTTTTGCGGAAATTTTTGGCCTTGATCCGGTAGTTGCGTTGAGATTCAATCGAGAGGGATGGTTTTTTGTTAGGCCAAGCGACCTGAGAGACTCTGGCGGAAATTGGGCAATAACTCTTGACGAAGCAAGAACTAAGGGAAAAAGATTCTGCCAGTTTTTTGAATAGATATAATAATAAAACATACAAATCTTTATAATTCTAGTAAAAACCTAAATAATAGGTTTAGTTATTATGGAGAAAAAAATAATTTTTTTATGGATCGTATCTGTTTTTTTATTTAATTCTATAGAAATTACTTCGGGAATAATGATAAATGAAGTTGGAGCTAAGAATCCTGAATTTGTTGAAATATATAATCCTACAAATGAAATTCTAAATTTAAGCGAATGGCAGATAAAAGATGGAAGTGGAGATAATTCGCATAATCCTGACAATATTACTTGTTACAATATTGCAAATTGTTCTTTATCAATAAATTATACCTATTTTATAATAATAGAGCGAGGAACAAATATCACAAGCATAACTAATGAACCTATAAATTATTTTTACGTCGATGATTCTGATCTCGGCTATGGGTTAAACGATCCCGGAGATAATATCACATTTTATAATTCAACTTTCTCGTCTTTTTTTTCATGGAGTAGTTCTAGTGCAGACCTAAATAAAAGCTGGCAGTTTTATAATAACATCTGGCAGGAGTGTAATCGAACTCCTGGAAAGGAAAACTATTGTCCCGCAAATATTATTTTAAATACGACCAACTCGAGTTTAAATTTGACTAACTCAAGTTTACCGGCCATAATCAATAATACTCCGAATATCGCTTCTGCAGTCGGTCAAAATGTAAGCCTAGAATGGGGTGAAGAAGATATTACAAATTCTAGCAGTTTTGAAATAATAATAAAAGCATCTAATTTAGAGAGCATAAATTATAGTGTTAAAATCTATATTACATTCAAACAAAATGATACTATTATCTCGGATAATTATAATACTCTCGATGATAAATGGAAATCTGGAACATATTATCTGCAGGATTTTTTTATGGGGCCTGGAAATAAATCCAAGGAAGTTGAAATGAAAATAAGAGAAAATTATAAAATTTTCAAGGGAGAAGCTTGGATCCATGTTAAACTGAAAAAAGGAGAGGATGTGATCTTACAGACAAATAAAAGCATAACAATTCTTGCGGGAAAAAATAAAACAACAGAAGAAAGTGTTTTGCTTCGGGAAATGGCTGAAGATAACCTGACTCTGGAAAACAAACAAAACAATGACACCAAAAGTATTATAAACTTAAACCAGCAACAGCAAATCAGTACAATAAATAAAACAAAAGACAATATAGTATATAAATCAAAAAATGAGAAAATAAAAGATTATGCAACTTATGGTTTTGCAGGATTTCTTATTTTTGTCATTGCAATATTGTTAATTCGTAATTAAGATGGACGGAGAAAAAATAAGGGCAATCATGATCGTGGAAGTAATGGGGCGGCCAGCAGAGCATGTGAAGGATTCTTTAAAAACTCATCTTGAGCAATTGAAAGAAACTAAAGACGCGGTAATAATCTCGGAATCAATAAGTGATTCTAAAAAAATTGATGATAAGGACCTATACACTTGTTTTGCAGAAATAGAGTTAGAAGTCAAAAGTTTGAATAAATTATCTGAGTTGGTTTTTGATTATATGCCTTCGAGTATTGAGATAATAAGGCCGGACAAAGTTAGTCTTGATATTGTTGAAGCTACAAATTTTCTAAACGACTTGGCAGGAAGATTGCATAAATATGATGAAATCGCTAAAGTTGCAAATATCCGAATGCAACAAATGGCCGCGCAGAACAAAGAACTTCAAAATAAAATAAAAGAGCTAGGGAAAAAATAAATTTTATAATTTTGCTCTTTTTCTAATAACTTGCTCAGCAGTTTTACTTCTTGTTTGTTCAACTTTTCTATATATCAAAAATCCAACGAGAGCAATAACTACGAGAATTATTATCCCAATTAACCAACGATAATCTTTTTCTTCTTTTTCAATTTCAGGGGTCTTGCATAATCCTATGCAACAATAGCCATCAAAAGCATAGGTAATCGCGCCTGTGCAATCTTTCTCTGATAAACATTTAAGGCCGTTTAGCTCTGAACAGGTTTTGGATTTTGTTTTAATCTCAGGTTTCGGAAGCTCAATTTTGGATACTGCTATTTCTAGGGGGATTATTAAGGTAGTGTTTATATTAGGATCTGCAGATAAAAATAGAAGAACGAGATTATCTTTGAAAATACCGGATTCTGCAGAGAAAAAATTTATTTTAAATATCGACGAGGATTGTGAGAATATTTGGGCCAAAGGATCATAGCTTAGAGATGAACTATTTTTTGAAATCAAAATAGAATTAACGTCAACATTACCGTAGTTTACAAGTTCGATTACATCAGATATGCTTTTATTAGTCAAAGTTGAAAGAGAAAGATGAGATGGATTTGCCCGAATATTTATCTCTTTTTTAATTGGCAGAGGAGTTATCTCGACGATCTTAGGAGAAATATTTTCTGTTTGATTTATAGCTTTGATGATCGGAGGAGTATAAATAATTGGAACATCAAATCTATCGTAGGTCGATAGGGTTAAGTATGAAAATTTTTCTTTGGGAGTAAAATATATTTTCTGAGATTCGTCTGGGCTGAGTGTAACTCGCTCAGACAAATATGAAACACTTAAAGAAGATCTTCCAACATTCTTAAGAGTAAGTTCTGGAGTTAAAAATGAAAATACAAATCCTTTTTTTATTTCTAAAATTCCTCCTGTATAATTTTCCTGAACTTGAATTGTTTTCTCCAATATTTTGGAATATAAAGAATCTCTTGGAAAGACATTTACTTTTATTGTAAAATTTCCTGAACGTGTCAAATAAACATAAAAAAAGTAAGCATCATTATATTTTGTCAAGTCATAGTCGAAGTATACTTGAGTGGTATCTTGGAAAAATTTTATATCATTGATCTGAATCTCTTTTGCAAAATTTCCATTTATTTCTCCGAATAATGTTTCTCCAAGTATGGGTGTTTCTTTATTTACAGATAATATTGATTCTGCTAAGACTATATTAAGAGAAAATAATAGAAGTACTAAAAATATCCCTATTTTTTTCATTAGAGATTGAGTAATCGAAGATATTAAAAGGTTTTGATTTTCTCGGGAATCGTTTAGATAGAATTTTCCCATGGAAAAACAACCCAAAGATCTGTGGTGAATGCGTAGAAGTCGGGTTTTACTAAGGATTGTTCTTTGAGATATAATGTTGCTAGTTTGTAATCTCTGAAAGGCTGAAGAGTCTTGCCCGTATCAGCGACGTCATCTACTACTAAGGAATTTTCTTTTAATTTTTCTAACAGAGGCAGGCCGAGCAGATGAGAAAGGCGAACTGCTAGAATTAGGCCGCCGCGAGGAATCCCATAGACTCCGGAAAATTTATTATTTGAATTTTTTATCTGTTTAAGAATTATTTCTACTCCTTGTTCAAATTTTTTCCAATCCATTATTTCTTGTATCATAATCCAAATAAGAAAAAGATATTTAAAAATTTATAAAGAGATTTGCTATCCCAATCGCAGCAAGCTGCGGGGTATTCCGCAAATTATTTGCTCATTTCTTTCAATCTCTTGAAAGTATTTTCCAATTCCTTATCGGTTTTACCGCCCATCACCGGCCTAGCTTGTGGTTGAGGTGCTGCTGGTCTTTGCATCATTGGCCTTGGAGCCATTGCTCCTGGCATTGGTCGTCGGATCATCACAGGCATTGGCCCTCGTGGAGGCATCGCACTTCCAGGTCTTGGCGGTAGGCCTGATGATGTTACTGGCGATTTACCAGTTCTCTTGAACCACCATAATCTTAGCTGTTCTCTTTTTAAATATGCAATTATTCCAACTAATATTAAAATTCCTAAGATAAGTAACCAGATCCATAAATAACTTCCAGTACCTGTTGTTGTGTCTATTGTTGTCGATGTCTGGTCTATTGTTGTGTCTGTATCTTCAGTTGTAGTTGTGATTGTTTCTGATGGTTTTTTTGCAATGCAGTTTCCAAGACAACATTTACTGGTATCACTTGTTCTTTTTTGATTTGAATCGCATTCTAAAGTAGAATCACAAACTTTTCCACCTTCTTGCGGGCATGTTTTTTCTTGTGATGCTACCTTACAACAGGCCTTACTCAAACTTGGATTTGTACAGATATAATCTGAAAGTTTATTTGTGACTGCACAATCTGCAAGTACTTCGCAAGTGAAACCTGCTTCTTCGCAATTAGCGCCGCTACCGACGGTTGTTCCTTCTTCTCCTCGTTCACGGCAATCAGAATAATCAAAACGTTTGCAATCACTAGCACATCCAAGAACGCCCAGGTCAAAACCTTCACTTATGCAAGATTTTCCTCTCAAATTAGAATGATCACACATTTCCCATTCGTCAATCTGAACACCATTGCAATAGGCAGTGATATTTACATCTGGAGTGCATTGGGAAAAATTATAGGTACATCGAGAAGATCCAGAACTTACGCAGGAATATGTTCCTGTCTGCCAGACCGAACTTAAATTTCTGCAACTATTATTAACAATGGCAACGCCTGGTTCGCATTGCTCGCCAGACTCAATCTGATTATCGCCACAAACAACTCCTGGAGGAGATTCTCTAGTGCACTGAGAGATATTAAAAATGCATGATGAAGTGCAGGATAAAATTCCGCTGTCAAAACCTTGGGTTGCGCAGGTTTTATTATTTAAATTTAAACCATCGCATTGCTCGCTGGATTGAATCAATCTATCACCGCAAGTTGCAGATGGAGCCACATAGGGAACATAATAAGTAGGTGCTCTATTTTCTAATGCCCAAATTGCCATTGCTGTTTCACGTATTGAACCAGTAGAACTTGTACCCCAGCAACCATTTCTTTTTTGATCAAATATTAATTTGGCTTTTGCGCTGTTAACATTTCCGTGAGTAGAATCTGCCAAAGCTTCTAGAGCAATGGAGGTATCATAGTATCGATTATACGGAGAAGATGGTGCTTGCCAATAACTTCCAAGTTGTTGTTCTTGGATCAGTGCAGTGCCATAGTCTTCAAATCCAGTAATCATATAGGCAAATGCATTCGGCAAGTATCTTTTATTCTCAGCAATTTCCGAGGATGAAATAATATAAGGAGAGAAAGAACTTGTATCATAGCCTGCTCTTGCCAAGGCTATTGTAGCCCATAGGCTTGCTTCATATTCGCAGGATCGAAGGCCAAAACATTTTGTCTGAATCTTAAGAGGGATTGTCCCTGCTGCTTGTGAAAATTCGGTTTTTGAAAGTACAAAGAGAGTCTGAGATGATGGTTGTCGATATAATAATGTGGCAATGAAACTTTTTGTGCAAGAAACAAAAAAGTCTTGGTCATAGCAATCTCGACTGACCTGATACCAAAAATTTGAGTGAGTAGCGTCGCGAGTCAAGCAGGGACCTGCATTTGTCTGGATAACTTTATCAGCCCCGATATTTGTCAAATATTCTCGATCACCGTAGGAAAATTTACAGGTAGTAGCTTCGTTTGAATCTTGTTCCAAATACCAAATCAGATCAGTTGCAGTCATGTTTTTTGACATCAACCATTTTGTAGAATTCTCTACATTTATTCCAAGAGCTTGAAGTGCAAGAACTGCGATTGCAGTGTCACGAATATTACAAGAACCAGAACCCCAACAATAATTCGATAGCATCTTAGATTGTAGTGCATCTTTGCATTCAGTTGTTACAGAAATATTTGGTGCGGCTAAAATTGTAAATGCAATCTCGTCGATTCTATTTAGAGAAGAACAGTGACCAGCAACTCGAGATTCTAGGCATTGATAGGCTTTTGTAATCTTATCCTGAAAATCTGCAGGCAGCTCTGTGTTTGTTTGTTCAGTATTTACACTTGTTGTCCCCTGTGCTGAAATCAATGCGAATGCTGATAGGATAACTAAAAGTGAAAATAGCACTACACCTTCTTTTTTCATATTTTTTTATGGTTAGGGGTATTTATTAAGGTTTCTGTTTTGCTCTTCGCTGGAAAAATCGTCATTTTTTTTTCTTCTTGCAAATATTTCTCGAGTTTATCGCAATCCTTCAGTCATGGACGGTATTAAAAATTTTAAAAATTCTGGATGAGTTAAATATTTTTTTATTTCTTCGATAAGGTTAGTAACTTTTTGATTAAACTTGGAAGTAATTGTGGTTTTAATTAAAAAGGTAAATTTTATCGTCGGTTAAAATAACTCGGTGACTCGGCAACGCAAACTAATTTTTTCAGAATCTTTCTTTGATTCAGAATTATGTTGTAGTATTGAGGCCAATTGTTAACATTAATTAACTCTTTCATTTTTTTGGTCCTGAAAATATTTAGCGCGCATTGCGAGTTTGATAGTATAACTTACTGGATTTTTGACATCCTTACATGAGCAAACGATTCCTAACTCTTTATAATAGGGCTTGTCACAATTCGGGGGCATTATCTTATTTTTTTCAAACCAATTTATTTGAGAACGAATATAACCTTCCATCAGGGGCTTGATATTTTTTTTGTTCCATTCTGCAATCCGGTTCTCGACGTATTCTGCAGGAAGTTCTAAACTCCGAAAAAAACCCAGGAGAATGAAAAGAGCTCGCTTGAGGCCGTCTTTCAAAAGGACCGGTTCTGGAAGAC
>CAYHOV010000013.1:7869-20295 GCA_964358615.1 Candidatus Woesearchaeota archaeon
TACGGCAAACTTGATTCTTCCATTTTTACTTTTTTTAAGTCAAAACATTTGCCTGTAAATGGCTTGGTCTCTTTTTTCTCTTTTCTTTTTTGCCAGTCAATAGATTGCAAAAGCAATTCACGGGCCTCGCCTTCGCGACATTCAGGGACATAGGGCCTAATCTGAACTTTTAGCGGATCTGCCATCTGCGGCTCAAATTCTGCAATTTTATCTTTATCTATAACTATAGAAGCAAGAGCAGTTTTCTCATGAAGAGAATAGGGCGCTCGAAAAAGATGACGGGGTGCTACAAGAACTATATCGACGGCATCGATGAGAGATTTTGCTGTGGGTTTTTTTATAAATTGTTTTGGGACTCGCTGGGAATTTGTTTTGCATTCGTTACAGGTATAAAACTCTTCTTCAAATAACTTGGCCATGTCATATTTACAATTCGGGCATTGTAATTTTTTCCGAGTAGATTTTGAGTTCCTCATTTCTGTTTTGCAATTATTGCATTTGTAGATAGATGTTTTTTGAATGATTGCTAGGGAATTACATTTTGTACATTTGACTTCGAATAAATCTGCTTTGTCGAAATTTTGGAGATTTGAATCAGAAAATATTTTTTCTGCGAGTTTGTCTTTTATCAACTCTTGTAAATATATAGCTATGAATCTGGGCCATTCGGGGAACTTGTCTTTTGTCTGGATTCCGTCGACTTCCTTGGGAAATGCTTTCCAGGGAATAATAATGTGTAGGCCTTTTGAGCCAGAAAATTTTACGCCGACATTTTCTACGCCATGATATTTTAGGGCTTTTATTAACAAAGTCGCAGCTATTTTACTATAGTCTAAATATTTTGAATCAATATCAATCAAAAAATCCCAGCCATCGCGAATTGCTGAAATTTGCTCTGGTGTTTTTTCTGTAGAAATATCCAATGGATTGGACCAGAGTTCTTCTGAACAGTGAAAAGATGTTGCTCCTTTTTTTGCATAGTTAAATATATCTGAAGGATAATCGAGAATATCGGGACGTTTGCCAAAACCTTCTAAATATCTTGGGACGGTTTCGCGTTTTTGGCAAAAATCATAGATGGCCTGCTGTACATCTTTTCGAGAATAATATGATTGGGCAATCTGCTGAACTTTTTTTAATTCTTCCATTTTTATTAATCTCCATTTGGAGTGATGTTTGGAATGAATGGAAGTTTATAAGTTTTTATGAGATTCTATAATATATCAAATAGGCCATAGTTTACTACTCTGTTAAAGATTTTGCGCTTCGCTTAGATAATTTGTCGCCTTTACTCAAAATTTGCTTTTGTACTTAAGATATATGGACATAAAATCAAAAGCGAATTCCTCGGCAGCTCCCAAAAATTTATTATCTATCAAAAAAACAATGGGGTGCCACATTATAAATGATGTGGTTTAATTTCTGACATTACACTTAACTGGAATCTAGAAACATATAACAAACCACAACAATCTTTAAATATGCCCTGGGCAAGAGAATGTTATGATAGTAAGGTTGGATAATCCAAAATTGCTTAGTGAGGCGATTAGCATTATATCTGAAGTAGTTTCTGAAGTAAGGATAAAACTACAGGAAGATGGCATGTCTATTGTGGCAGTAGATCCGGCGAATGTGGCCATGGTCATATTCAAACTACCTAGGCAGACTTTTTCGCAGTATGAATCTGGAAATGAAACATGGGGTATAAATCTAAGTGATTTGAAAATGATATTGAGGAGGACTTCTTCTGGGGGAAGTGTGGTCTTTGAACAGGAGGATAATCGATTAAAGATTTCGGTTTTTGATAATGTTAAGCGAGTTTTTAATTTGTCTTTGATTGAAATAGATTCAGAGGACAAGACAGAGCCATCGTTAAATTTTTCTTGCGGGGTTGAAATGAATTCAGAAATGTTTTCTCAGGCAATAGAAGACTGCGCAATTGTTGCTGATTCGTGCTCGTTTGCCTGCGGTGAGGGATTTTTTATGATGGATGCTGCGGGTTCACTTAACTCAGCAAGAACTGAATTTTCAGAGAGTGATGTAAAAGTTTCTGGAAGTGGAAAATCTAAGTACTCATTAGAATATTTAATGAAATTTATAAAAGCAGGAAAACTTGCTGAAAAAGTTTCGATAAAGTTTTCAAATAGTTATCCACTAAGATTGAATTATGCAGGCGAAAAAATGGGTTTGGGGTTTGTGCTTGCGCCAAGAGTTGAGAATGATTAAACTCTTTATTTAAACGGGTTTTCTAATAAGATATTTTTTTAGATAATATTTAGTAATATTTTATATTATTTAGTATTATTCTTATTGAGGCTGATGGCAGAAATGGGTAATATTAAGTAATACTTTGTATTATTTGGTATTATTCTTATTGAGCAGACTAGTGCATAATTGTAATATTAAGTAATATTTCGTATTATTTTATGTTATTTAGTATTATCTAAATAGAGAGAATTAGCAGATAATCAGAAATATTGATAATATTAAGTAATACTTGGTATTATTTTGTATTATTTAGCTCGATGAGAGAAAGGTTTATAAATAATACTTAGTATTACAAATTAATATTAAGTATGAAAATATATTATAATATATTACTATGAAAGAGAGGATATCTGCAACAGTCGATGAAAGTACGCTTAAAATTATTTCTAAGATTCTCGACGAGGGAAAGTACAGGAACAAGTCGCATATTATCGAAGAAGCAATTAAATTATTAGAGGAGCAAAATGCAAAATAAATTTAATAGCCGAGGGCAGATAACTATTTTTATAATATTGGCAATAGTAATCGTCATCGGCATAATCGCATATTTTTATCTCTATCAAGCTCCGACAGTGGCGCCGACGCCAGAGTATGCAGCGACGTATATTGAACAGTGCACTAAAGATGTGATCACTGCAGGGCTTGATAAAGTTCTTGCAGGCGGCGGAGCTGTAAATCCTGAATTGTATACTGTCTATGGTGGAGTGAGTTATCATGAGCTGTGCTATCAATATAATTATTATGATCCTTGCGTAAACCAGCATCCGATGCTGATGGAATATGCTCAATCTGAATTAAAAAATAATACTGAAGGAAAAATAGCTGAGTGTTTCTCGAATTATATTTCTGAGTTGGAAGACCAGGGATATGATGTGCAGGAAGGAAATCTTAATTATTCTATAAAAATAGTTTCTGACAAAGTCCTAGTAAGCATAAAGAAAAAATTAGATGTGAAAAAAGAAAGCAGTGCTTCGTTCGATGATTTTAGTTTTGAGATAAGCAGCCCGATCTATGGATTGATCGAGATGGCGCGAAGAGTCATAAACAGCGAGGCTGAAATCTGCTCATTTGACGAGAGGAATGTCTTAACATTGTATCCTCAATATAGCATTGATCCGCCGCAGACATCTGGAGAAAAATCAAAACTCTATATTGTTGAACACAGGAACAGCGGTAAACAATTTAAATTTGCAGTAAGGGGCTGCGTAGTACCTCCGCAAATATGATCAAAAATATTTTCAGTAAAAAAGCAAGTGTAAGCTATCTGCAGATCGCGATATTGATAGTCGCGAGCTTTGCATTTTCTTATCTATGGAGAGTGAATCCGATGTTCCCAACTGTATCTGCACAGGTCGGCGGATGCTGTGAGACCACAACATTCGGGGCAAAATGCCAGGAAGTGCCGAGTTCGCAGTGTGCTGAAGGAGCAAGAATAAACCCGACTACTTGCGCAGCGACGAGCTTTTGCAAGACAGGATGCTGCATGGATGAAGCTGCAGGAATTTATGATAAAAATGTTCCGCAATCTGCCTGCACTAAAAAATGGGTAGAGAATGCGAACTGTAATGTGCCTGAAGCAAAACCTGGCTGCTGTGTGCTTGGAAAAAATGTTGAATTTGTAACAGATAAACAATGCACTGAACTTTCAGAAACAAGAGGACTTGAAAAAGATTTCAGAGCAGGTGTGAGTGAACTTGAGTGCGTCGGCGAGGCAGAAGTGCAGAATGTAGGAGCGTGCGTAACTTCTGACAAAAGATGCAGTGTCTCGACGCAGCAGGAATGTCTATCAGTAGGAAGCATGGTCGGAGGAAATAATGAAACAAATTCTATTGGCTATAATTTTTACAGCAATGTGCTATGCACTTCTCCTGAGCTGAACACTACTTGCAAAAGAACAGAAAAAACTACCTGTGTCGACGGTTTTGATGAGGTGTATTTTGTGGATTCGTGCGGAAATCCTGCAAATATATATGATGCAAATAAAGTCAATGATGATGATTACTGGTCCCGGGTCTATACAAAACAGGAAAGTTGCGGAGCAAGCACTTCTTCGTCGGTGTGCGGAAATTGCAACAGAGCGAGCGGAAGTTTTTGTTCTGCTGCTAAAGAAAAATCTCCAAAGTATGGAGATTATATCTGCAAAGATACTTCTTGCACTGCAGGCGGTCGAACTTATAAAAATGGCGAGAGTGTCTGCGGCTATGAAGGCTCGATAGGAAATGGCGACGATACTGTGGGAAGCAGATATTGGAGATATGTCTGCAATATGGGAGAGGTGCAGGCACAGCCTTGTGCTGATTACCGAGGAGAAATCTGCGTCCAGACTACGAATTCAAACGGAAGTTATGCTTCTTGCAGAATAAATAGTTGGAGAAGCTGTATCCAGGCAACTGCTGCTGGAAAAGAAGTCTGTGAAGCACGACCTGATTGCATCTGGAGAGAGATGAGCATCGGAAAATCGAGCAAAGAAGAATATTTTCAAGTAAAAGTATGTTCGCCTGCATATCCTCCTGGATTTTCTTTTGGAGATAATAGTGGAAGTGATGTGTGCGGTGTTGGATCGAAAACATGCACTGTTGTCTATACAAAAAAGAAAGGTGGATTGTTTGGCGGAGGAAGTAGTTGCAAAGCAAAGATAAACAAAGAATGTGAAGCTCCTGCATTCACAGATAAGATGAATGATATCTGTCGAACTCTGGGAGATTGTGGAGGCTATGTCAATTTTATGGGAACTTATACTAACGGAGGATATGCTGTAAAATGCGACGGTGGAAAATGTTCTAAAACAATAACTTCAAGTATAATGGCAGAATATTCTGCTAAAGCAGGATATGTCGCGAATCAGGTTGCGCCGCCAGATGGATATACTGGTGCGAACAATGCAGTACTTGCGCAGAATGAGTATGCTGCGTCGAGAGAAGCAAGAGGAGATGTCTATAATCCGCAGGTCTCGATTGTAAATCCGCAGACAGGAAAAACAGACTTGCCGATACAGACGAGAAGTGAAGCAAATTATCTTTATGGAGATTTAACCCCCTCTAGCTCGTCGACAATTTCGGGCTCGACGACAACATCAACAGGAACAACTAGTGGAGGAGCATGGGCCACTCTTGGAACAGGAAGTGCTGTTAATACAATCAGTGGAAATGTCGTCGGTGGAGGAATTACTGGAAGAGATACGGCACTTCCAGATTATTCAGTTAAAAGTCCTTCAGGTACACCTGCTGCTAATCCTTCAGGTCCTAGTCCTACAATACCTGAATCAGTAGCAGCGACAGAACCAGTAGTAGCATCACAACCAGCACCGACGCCAGCGGCAGTACAGGCTCCAAGCAGCGTCGACACAACAATTGAAGCACAAGAGTTATTAGCGGAAGAAGTAGCTGCAAAAAAAGGAACAGCGCCAGAGACAATAACAAATACTGTTGCAAAAGCAGGAGCAGCGTGCGCAGGAGGTGCAGGTTCTTCGGGAGGAGGAGCAGGAGGATCTGCAGCAGGAGGAGCATTGGGAGGATTGGGATCATTACTTGTAATTGGAATAATTGCATATTTACTTTATTCATTGTTCAGTGGAGGAGAGGAAGAATGCAAGAGAGTCAATGTTCAATTCACTTGTAAAAAATGGGAACAACCCTATGGTGCTGATAATTGTGAAGAATGCAACAAAGATCCATTCAAGCCATGTTCAAAATATAGATGCCAGAGTTTAGGAGCTGCATGTAAAGTTATCAACGAGGGAACTAGCAATGAATTATGCATCGGAGATGTTGATAATGGAGCTCCTCCGATAATCTCAGAATTCCCTGTTGCAGGTGTCAGATATACAAATATACAGACAAATGGGTATAATATCGAGGACAGAAACAGCAAATGCTTAGATGCCTATGAAGTGACTGGATTTGGAATAAGAGTTAGCGAGCCTGCAAAATGCAAATATGATATTGAAGATAAAACATTTGAAGAGATGAACTATGATTTCAGCGACGGATTATTCCAGATGACCCATGTGTCAAACTTCACACTGCCTGATCCAAACCATGGCAGAGACAGCATCGGCTTGAACTGGACAGGAGACTTGAAATTTTTTGTAAAATGTAGAGATAGTTATGGTCATGAAAATCCTACGACCTATGGCATCGGTGTCTGTGTAAAACAAGCTCCAGACATAAGACCGCCGAGAATAAACAAATTCATCCCTGAAACAGAATCAATGGTCGGATATTATACTGAAAACATGAGTGTGCAGTTCTATACTAACGAGCCTGCTGACTGCAAATGGAGCTTGACTGACCAGAGATTTGACTCGATGGAAAATCAGGCTGTTTGCCAAAATTATATTGGAGCGCAGACAATGGACGGATATCTCTGTGAAACAGTAATGCCTGTGAAAAACACGACGACATTCTACATAAGATGCAAGGACCAGCCATGGCTCAACAACTCAGACAGAAATGAAAATCCTACAAGCTATGAATATGTGCTAAACAAAGTAGAGTCAGCTCTTTCGATCGACTCACTAGAACCATCTGGAGATTATGATGTGGGCAGTGATCCGTTTGATATTGTACTGAAAGCCACGACGTCGGGCGGAGGTCTTGTTCCTCGATGTTCCTATTCATTCACAGACTATGCAAACATGATCGAGTTCTTGACAACAGGAACTCCGACGCATGAGCAGCCATTGAGCCTGAATGCTACAAATCATACTATATTTGTAAAATGCAGTGATGAAGCAGGAAACATCGCGTTCAACTCGACGACATTCAATCTGAAACATGATGCAACATCGCCGGGAATATCTAGAGTGTTTGAGCTCGATGGAAATCTGAAACTTGTGCTGACTGAAGAGGGCGAGTGCTTTGCTTCGAAGAGCTCGTGCTCATTCGAGACAAATGAAACAGAAATCACAAGCATGGGTGTAGGACTTGAGCAATCGACGCCATTTTCAACAACGCAGAATTATTTCATAAGATGCAAGGATAGTTTTGGAAATCTTCCGCCGACAGGATCTTGTTCAATAGTTGTAAGAGGAGTTGATCTGGGAAATGAAGGAGGTTATTATGGATAAAATAAAAATCGCAAAAAAAGCACAGGTGACATTATTCGTAATACTTGCGATAGTCATAGTCGCGGGAATATTGGTTTATTATATTTGGTTAAGACCTACGATGATCCAGCCTGTAGGTGAAAAATTAAAATTAGAAGTCTGTGTCGATGATGTTGTAAAAGAAGCGCTTGATAAACTTGGAAAGCAGGGAGGATACTCAAATCCTGATTTTTTTTATCTTTATCAGGACAATAAAGTAGGATATCTTTGCTACACAAATCTTTATTACAAACCATGTGATGCTCAAAAGCCGATGCTGAGGGCGCATGTTGAAGAGCAATTGAAAAAAGATATTGCAGAAAAAGTCCAGACTTGCTATGACACTTCGATACAGGATCTGCAAAGCAAGGGTTATGATGTGACAGGCAAAGAAAGACCTGATCTGAAAGTCTCGGTTGTGGAAGATTCTATCGCTGTCGAGATAGATGCTCCTGTTGTGATAAAAAAAGATGAGGCGACAAAGAGATTCACGAAATTCACGATAAAGACTAGCTCAAGAATATATGACTTGCTGATGATAGCTACGTCGATAATGCAGGCTGAGATGCAGTATGGAGATTCTGATACTGCGACGATGATGGACTTTTATCCTGAAACTCTTATTGATAAATTTAAACAGGACGACGGAAGCACGATCTATGTGCTTGAAAATTCTGAAAGCAAAGAGAAATTTTATTTTGCTGTGAGGAGTTTGGTGTTCCCTGTGGGCTATGGGTTTGACTCGCCGGAGGGTTTTGAATGAAGCTTAAAATATTTTTATTTTTAGTATTATTTTTAGGAATAGTCGGAAGTGTGCATGCTGAAACAGGATGCTGTTCGCAGAGTTCGAATGGGCTTGTGTGCCAGAATGTTGAGCGAGCGCAGTGCACTGGAATGTTCGCGCCTTCAAAATGCGACGATACTAGTTTTTGCAAAAAAGGAACTTGCTATGATGCTAACGAAGGAATCTGCATGGAGAACACGCCGATAAGCGCATGCAATGCAGCTGGCGGACAATTTTATCAAAAGACTTCGGCGCAGATTGCTGAATGCAGACAGGGCTGCTGTATCCTCGGAGAACAGACACAATTCATAACTGCGCAGAGATGCAGTAAATTATCCAGTGTGATAAAAAGAACAATGAATTTCCGAGACGATATCGCGACAGAAGCAGAATGTTCGGTCTCGACGCAGGGAAGTGAAATGGGCGCTTGCACCTATGAAGAAAATCTGGTGAAGAGCTGCAAATTCACGACAGGAACTGAATGTTCTGCAAGCAATGAAGAAGAACAGAACAGTGAAACTACGACGACAAACGCGACGACAAATGTCAGTGTGGCAAAAAAATTATATACATTCAATGCAGGTTATCTTTGTTCGGCAACAGAATTAGGAACAAGCTGCCGGGCGCAGGCAAAGACAGAATGTTTTGAAGGAAAAGTTTATTGGGTTGATTCTTGCGGCAATCGGGAAAATGTCTATTCTTCGAATAAAGGAAAAAGTTGGAATAGTGGAAAAATTTTAGAAGCAGATAGTGTCTGCAAAGCAAACAGCGGAAGTGATTGCGGAAATTGTGATTCTACTCAGGGAATGAAATGTTTCAAATATGACAAGTCTCTTGGCGTCGCAAAACCAAGATATGGAGATTATGTGTGCAAGAAAAATACTTGCGTCGACAATCAGGGCAATGAAAGATTGAACGGAGAGAGCTGGTGTGTCTATGATGGATTGATAGGCGCTGGCAGCGACGCTGTTGGCTCGAGGCATTTCAAGCAGGTCTGCGCTAACGGCGAGACAAAAACAGAACCTTGCGCTGATTTCAGAGAAGAACTTTGCGGACAGATTGATTCTAATTTTGGAGGCAAACCATATTCCTATGCTGTCTGCACTCCGAACAGATGGAGAGATTGTATTTCGCAATTTGATCCGACATCGTGTTTAGATACAAACCAGAGAGATTGCAGCTGGGTGCCAATAGCGACGGGAATCGGCTCGAGCTATTATGGCTCGACGCAGAGCGGTGTTGGCGGCGGGAACTCACCGTATGCACCGGTATATAATTATGGAACTGGAAATTATGCGCCGGGCTATGCAACACCCGGACAGACTGCATTCGCAGGATCGCAGGGGCAAGTAGCTTTCGCAGGACCTCAGCAAAATTCGTTTGCAGGATCACCGACGCAATATCAAACATATCCGTATCAACAGACCAATCAACAATATACTTATCCGCAGACTCAGGGATTTGCAGGATCACCGACGCAATATCAGACGCAATATCAAACATATCCGTATCAACAAACTCAGCAGATTCAACAGACAAGCTTGCAAACTCAGCAAACTAATCAGCAACCACGAAATGCATTTTCTCAACCTTCTATCTCTGGATTTGCTTTGCTTGATACGCTTGTGAATGCAGGCAGTGGTGGATTGGTAAGCATACAAGAAAAGAAAACTAGCAGTAGTGATCAGCAGAATAAAAAGACAAATATGTGCGTGCCAAATTATCCGCCGGGATTGAGATTCTGGCAGACAGGAGATGCTGTGGGTGTCTGCTCGAATGCAAATGCAAAATGCGAAATAACATTTGAGAGAGGATTATTGGGCGGAAAGAAAAAGTGCATAAAGAATTGCGAGTGCTTGGAATCGTCGTGGCTACAGAATGCGAATAATATCTGCAAGAGCCTCGGAGATTGCGGAAGCAAATCAAATTATATTGGAAGTTATAATAACAATGGATATGGATACAGAAAAACAACGACAGAGCCGCCTGAAAAAGAATTGAAGATCAACTGGGCTGCGATCATGACAAGTTTCCTCGGCGGCGGAGGAGGATTGAGTGCTTCGATTGGACTTGCGGTGAAGGATGTTGTAACAGGAAATGTGGTGATGACAGGAATGGATCCAACTACGCCTCAAAAATATTATTTGGCTGTAGCAATGGAAGGTACTGAAAGCTGTCCTACGCAAGCCTATAATGTAGCTGCTTATGGTTGTTTGACGCGCACTTGCAAAAAAATGTGCTATATAGAAGTAAGTGATGGTCAGGATTCTTACACAACCTATTCAAATTTAAACGGATTCAGCAAGGTCTTTATCAAAGGAAATACTGGGGGCTATGTCGCTAAAGACGGATCAGTAGATGATCTTACCGACGACGTATTAAAAAAATTCCAACAAATGTCCGAGACACTGGATAATTTAAGAAAACCTCAATCAGGTCCGGCAGATTCTGGTGCACAACCAGTATCAGCTGCTCCGGCGCCAGCAGGTGATCCCCTAGCACCCGGAATTCCACCAGTAAATACTAATTATAAATATTCTTTGGCAACAAGCCAAACATGCGGTCCTGGAACAGTATGTACTATTGAAATCGCCAACGATGGTATTTGCAAAACATATAGCCTTTATAACGTCGAAAGAACAATGTGTGTTAAAGATATTAGCGATAAATTTACCTATAATTTTTATTCTATAGATTTTAAGAGTTATGGTGTAAATGACTTTGGAGAATATTTTGTTTTAGAATCTAATCCTGCTGAACCAAATAATCCTCAATGGACAAGTATTAAACCAGATCAATCGCTTATAGATCAAATTACGGCGATGAAGATTGGTTTGACAACACAACAAGGGATAGCACCGACGACAACACCTGCAGGACAACCGGTAACAGGAATAAATGCTGCAATTGAAGCAGGAGCATTTTCCTATGCGATAAAATATTCAACAAACCAGTGTACTAAAAATACTCCTTGCACTGTTAAAGAATTTCCGAATAACCCTGGTTATTGTATGGAGTATTATTTTGCTCATATGGGAGCACAGGCAGGATATCGAACAATGTGTGTTATCGCTGCTCCCCTAGCTCGACAGAACGGAAATGTCTTTAAAATTGATGATGGAGAATATCATCTTCTGATCAAATCGGGAGAACATTATGATTTCTACCACCTACCAAATGTCGGAAATGAATGGGCAAAAATAACTGTCTTTGGTGGAGGTAGTTATGATCTCGATGAAATGGCTGCGATGGATAAGGTTTTAAGAGCTGCTCAAACAGCGACGGGACAACCGCCAATAGCCGGACAAGCACCTGGAGCAGTAGCACCAGGACAAGGAGGAACAAAAAATGATACAATTATATCGTCGACATTGTGGTACTATGATACTGTGGCAGGTAAAGAAGGATGGAAAGAAGTACAGAAATCAGCAGAAACTGGAAATAAATATAAGTATTGGTGTATTTCGTGCGGCGGTACTGGAATGTGGATGGGGATAGATGATGGTAAGGAAATAAAAAAAGAAACAATCTACAATCGTCCAAAAGATAATATTGTAACTGAATGGTTTGTTTTGAAAAATGGAGGATCAGAATTAGAACCGACAGGCAAGATAGACTTTAAAACATTAACACCAGAAAAACTAAAAGAGTCTTTAGAAAAATCTAATCAGCAGAAGCAACAGCAAGCAGCAGGCGGAGGTAGAAGTGGCGGAGGAGCTGGAGGAGCTGGTGGCGGAGCAGGCGGTGCAGGAGGAGCAGGAGCAGGCAAAGGTGCAACAGGAGCCGGCGGTGCTGGTAGCAGTACAGGATTGAACTTGGGAAATATGGGAACATTACTTAGTGGATTGATGCAATTATATGCGCAGAAAGAACAATGGACAGATGTTGTTGAATTTAACTGTTATCCATGGCAACCGCCTTATGGAAGTGAGGATTGTGAAAAATGCAACAATGATCCGGCAAGACCTTGTTCTGAATATAGATGCAAGAGTTTAGGCGTTGCGTGCGATCTATTGAATCGAGGAACAAGCACAGAACTATGCGCAGGAACTGTCAACGACGGACTTCCGCCATTGATAAGCCCTGACCAGAGTGCGATAACTTCGGGATATAAATATACTGATGTGAGAACTGCTCCACCAAATTATGGATTTAAAATCGTCGGAGAAAATAAAGAATGTATCCCTGCCTATACTGCAATACAATTCGGTATAACGACCAACGAGCCTGCACAGTGTAAAATAGATGTGACAACAACAGATGGTTTTGATTCAATGGTGAACTGGAT
>CAYHOV010000014.1:0-19559 GCA_964358615.1 Candidatus Woesearchaeota archaeon
AAACAAAGTTTATCTCTGGAGGATAAGAAAATCCGCTAGGTTCGGCGGGAGCATAGCGAAGCAATGCTACTGACGGCACTAAAATTCTGGGACTCGCAAGCCTCGTTTTACTCGGCAACATCGCAGAATTTTTAAGCCGGCAGCGAGCATTAATATCCTCTTGAAATTAGGATTATTTTTGCTGAATCTTTATAAAGTTAGTTTTGTTAAAAAGAATATGAAAAAGATGATCCTTACTTCTGATGGAATCACCTCGAATAAAATCAAAAAAGAATTTCTTAGACTTTTAGAAAAACCTGCATCTGAAACAAAAGTTCTTATTATTTATACTCTAAGAAAGAAGAGTTATATAAAATATCTAAGAAGGGTAAATACTCAATTAAAAAATCTAGGCATAAATAAAAGAAATATTATCTATGCAAATGTTTCAAATAATATAAAAAAACCTAAAGAATATTTTGACGTAATATATTCTTGCGGCGGTAATACTTTTTATATTTTGGATAGAATCAGAAAGACTGGTTTTGATAAGTTAATCAAAAATTTTGTAAATAGAGGCGGTTTGTATATCGGAGTAAGTGCAGGCAGTATTATTGTCCATAGAACAATAAAAGGCGTAGATGGTGGAAAAGAAGGAGATGTCAATGATATTGGCCTTAGAAATTTAAATGCATTGAATCTTACACATGTTGGGATTTTTCCTCATTTTAGAAAAGATTTAATCGATGATGTTCGAGCATTAAAAAAAAGTGCAAATTGGCCTGTTAAGGAATTAAGAGATGGAGAGGCTTTAGTTATTTTAAACAATAAAATTAAGAAACTCTGATATTGATTATGCTGTTAAACCATAAATTTCCTGGGTGAGCGTGTAAACATTATTATTATTAATTATTACTATTATTTTTGAGTGAAATTCGCGAGTTCTAGAAAGTTAATGAAAGGCAATTTGGCTGAAATAAATATTTTTAGGAGTATTTATCCTTAAATCTTCGTCGGTAAAATACTCAGTTATTGTCATCATCGGATGAAGAATAACGACTATACAAAACCTTTTAAAACAAAAAGTATCTATATATTCATGCAGAAAAATAAAAGTTTAACAGTTAATGACTTAATATTTCGGGAATTGATAAAGAGAGGCTACTCTTTAGAAGGAAATACCCGAGTCTGGAATATTGCGGATTCTAAGCTGTGGTATTTGACTCCTGAACAGTCTCAGGCTTTTTTAGATCTTGAGAAAGATAAAAATTATTATCATGAAGTCATACAAAAAGAGATAGATTTGATTAATAAAAATATTAGAGAAATTCTCGAAAGTGTTGATGAAAAACATTTAAATATCATCGACCTGGGTTGTGGCGACGGGAAGAAAGCAGCGATTTTTGTAAATCATCTTAAGGGAAATATAAAATTAAGATATTGTCCTATTGATATTAGTGACTATATGGTGAAAAAAGCCTTGGAGAAAATAAAGGCTTTAGATGTCGGAGAAGTCGTAAAATTCCAGTGGAATATCTCTGATTTTGAAAACGTGGAGAATATAGCTTCTTTATTGAGATATAAAGAATATCAGAAAAATTTCTATCTATTATTGGGCAATACTCTTGGTAATTTTGAGATTAATGAATTATTGTATGAAATACGAAGTGCTATGAAAGATGGAGATTTGCTTTTGATTGGAAATGGTTTAGATAGCAGAAAACAAGATCTTACACTGAAAGCATATAATAATCCTGCGTTGGATAATATGCTTGTTAAAACTTTAACTCAAATTGGTTTGAAAAAAGAAGATTTGGAATATGGGGCAAGATTTAGAAATTCCCGAGTTGAAATGTATTATACTCTTAAGAATGATTGTCAAATAGAATTTTTAGGAAAGATAGTTAGATTTAATCGAGGAGATCAGATTGTTGTTGCTATTTCCTACAAGTATAATCGAGAAGATATGATGTCTTTCTTGAATCTGTATTTTAAAGATGTGGAGATGTTTACTACTCCTGATAATAGTTATGCTTTAGCAATATGTAAAAAATAATATGTCTTCAGTATATTCTCTTTCAGAGGTTCGAAAGTTTTATTATGATCGAGGTTATACTCCTCCTTTTTTCGACGGTTTTGTTAATGCAAGACAGGCTGTAGAGGTTCGATCGGTTCGTGTTGAGGGGAATAACTCGTTTTATTCTATGAACCAGGTGGTTTTGATAATTGAAGAAATGAATCGTTCTGGTTGTGATCTACCTTTACAGGTTTTGGAAGATCTAGAAATATTTAAACAAAATAGAAAAGAAACTGAAGAAGAATTAGAGGCTTATACTTTCTGCGATTCTATGGGCGAATGGTGTAGCTTTTTCTTTACCAGATAGTGCATTTACCCAGCTCATCAGCCAAATAAGAAGTATAAATATCCATACTGCTAGATTGATCAATACTCCGATTATTGGGATGAAAAGCAATATTTTGGCAGCTATACCTAGAATTGCTCCAATTATAAAAACTGCGAGACTTTGTTTTGCATAGAACATCACATATTTGTTTTCTCTTCTTGTTATCAGTACTATGACAAATCCCATGATGCTTAGGAATGTTGCCAGCCACGCATAGCTTTTTTCATCATCTTTTTTTGTGTTTGGTTTTTGTTTGGACATTTTTCAGTTTTTTTATTTTGTTCTGGGAATCTAGAGCCCAATCGGCTCAGAGAATTTTTATAAAAATTCTCTGGGACTTCAACTCTTGCGAGATTGAAGTATTTGAACCTCTGATGGATTTTATAGCTTAAACGAGCCCAATCGGCGCACGACAATTTCTGATGAAATTTTCGGTGGCATTCAAAATTTGCATTTTGAAGCATTTTAACCGACGGGCGTGGTTTAAATCTTATATTTTTATTAGTGACTTAAACTCAGAGCCCAATCGGCTCAGAAAATTCTTCGAATTTTCTGGGACTTCAACTCTTACAAGATTGAAGTATTTGAACCGACTTCGTCGGTAACAAATATGTGGCTCATAATACGATTTAATTTTCTATTAAATCGTAAGTGAGCCCAATCGGATTTGAACCGACGACCCCCGCCTTTCCTAGCATTTAGCTTTGAAATATTATCCCTAGCGAGATAATCTCTTATAAGAGCGGTGCTCTAACCAGACTGAGCTATGGGCTCAATATTTTTGTTCAAGACTTAAAATTTTCATTTTAGATCTTAATTATTATTTGACAATACTACTTTTAAAATTATGCTTTATTGGAATTTGCTCCTTAATCCTGATCCTAGACACCTTTCAGAAGATTGGTAAATAATAAACTTTTATGGTTTAATCTGTGAAAAAATTAAAATGGCGGAGGATTGTCCAAATCTTCCTGGGTAATTAAATTTTCATTAGGTAAAACTACGAGAGAATTTTCTTTTATAAATTTTTTTCTTAATCTAGCAGGTAGAAACTGTAGATTTTTATTTAATCTGTACAAAGCGTCTGCTCCAGTCTTTCTCTCGGGAGGTATTTCTTGAATAGGTCTATATCGAACGTGGGGATCTTCCTTAGGAGGATCTGTTCTATGGGCAGCTAAAACTCTACATAAAAGGGGAAATCTATCTTGAAGTGCCAAAACCCCTCGAGAATGTCCCCCATAATTAATCCGCTCATCATCTGAACCCGCCCCAAATACTAAACGATAAACTCCTTCTTCAAAAACAACATCAACAGGAGGAAATCGATGACCACGTTCTTTTGCAAGCCTAAGAACACTAACATTTAAACTATCATAAAATCTTTGCCACCCTTCCAAAATATCTTTCTCCAAGTCTATCTCTATGTTTCTCATCATCTTTTTTTAATTTTTTAATTTTTAAGGATTATTGCGATATATTATCAGATGGATTTATTGGAGAATTATCTGCCAAAAAATGAATATTGGCCATAAAGTCTTATTCTCATAAAAAAAGCATCTTTATCTGGTTCGTATTCAAAATAGGCTATTCTTGGGAATCTTTGTTTCATTATTTCTCTGAGTGTTTTTATATCGAGAGAGTTTTCTCTTTCAAGAGTTCTATCTACAATAACTGTGCGAACTTGATCTCTATCTCGAGAGAGAGTAGCCATTAATTCAGGTATGCTTTCGCTTGTCTGAAAAGTTAAATCTTTTTGTAAGCAAAGAGGATATTGCTCTCTGAATGAATCTAATGAAATTTTTCCGCAAGTTAATAGTTTCATCTAAAAACACTTTTTTATCGGTTTTTAAGGATTATCGTGTTTTATCACCGATAACTATTTTAAGGTTCTTGGTATTAATTACCGATGATAATCGGTTTGACAGGAACAAAGGCCTCAGGAAAAGGAGTTGTTGCAGATATTTTGAAAGCTAAGAATTTTTGTTATATTTCTCTTTCTGATATGGTCCGGGAAGAAGCGGTCAGACTTGGGATAAAAAATTATACAATCAGACAATTGCAGGATATTGTTGATGCTTGGAGAATGAAATCTGGTTTTGGAGTTCTTGGAAAAAAAGCTGTGGAAAAATTTGAGCCTGATAAAAATTATGTTGTCGACGGTATAAGAAATCTTGGAGAGATCAGTGAATACAGAAAAAATCCGCAGTCTTTAGACTGCGGTTGATTATGCGGATTTTTCTCTGTCTTCCCAAAACCCGACGAACAAACCGCACCTTTTAAGGTGCGGTACACGAAGAGGGTTTTGTGATTTAAAAAAGGCTGGAGGATTTTTGCTGATCGCTGTCGATGGGCCGCTTGAGATGAGATTTCAAAGATTGGTTGAAAGAAATCGGGCAAGTGATCCAAAAGATTGGAATGGTTTTTTAGAGATGGATAAACGAGATAGAATCAGCGGCACTGAAAATGGGCAACAGGTAGATGCTTGCATCGGTTGTGCAAATGTGAAAATTTTCAATGATTCTTCTCTGGAAGATTTAAAGGAGAATATAGAAAGAATTTTACAAGAAAAAATTATCGAAATCTGACTGTCTCTAGGTTTTTTGGAACAGCTGTCTCGACTTTCTGCATCTTGTACAGCGACGAGGCCAAATCAAGAGAACGGGTAGCTTCTCCGTGATTAATCAGAACTTTTTTTGGTTTTGGATTTATATTTGCAATGAATGCAAGCAATTGATTTCTTGAAGAGTGTGCTGAAAAACCTTCGATGGTTTTTACTTCTAATCTTATTTTTGCTTTTTCTTCTTTGCCTTCATGTTGGAATGTTGCTTCCTGCAATCCTTCCTGAACTTGACGACCGAGTGATCCTACACCCTGATAACAAACAAAACCAATTGCATTTTTTGCATTGTCTGCGAACTCACGAAAATATTCTACAGAAGCTCCTCCGACGAGCATACCGGATGTTGCTAGGACAATGCACGGACCCCCTTCAATTACAAGTTTTCTTTCTTGAGCAGAACCGACTTGTTTGAATACCTCTGACATAAAAGGATTTTTGTCTTGGAAAATCAAAGAGCGGACAGAGTTTGAAAGAAAATCTGGATAGGCTGTGTGGATTGCATTGATATCCCAGATCATACCGTCGATATAAATCGGAACTCGGGGTATAAGATTGTTTGACATTGCATCTTCCAGAACAAGCATTGTTTCTTGAGCTCGGCCTAAACCCAATTCAGGAATTAGAACTTTTCCTCCTCGGTTTATTACCTTACTTACATAGGCTATCAATTCTTCTTCACATTCTTTTCTTGGGGGGAATTGATTTTCTTTTCCGCCATAGGTTGATTCGATCATCAGGGTTTCTAATCTTGGAAAATATGTTGAAGCAGGTTCGAGTAATCTGGACTTGCCGAATTTGAAATCTCCAGTATAAATAAAATTGTGTAATCCATTTCCAATGTTAAAATGAATCATTGCGCTTCCTAATGTGTGGCCGGCGTTATATAGTGTTATTCTTATATCTGATGTTATGTCTGTAACTTCATTATAGTCTAAGCAGATAGAATGTTTTACCATCTCACGAATATCTACTGAGGAAAATAGGGGTGTTGCTGCTTGTTTGTAGGCTACTCCGATGAAGTCTAGAGCTAGCAGCGCCGCGATGTCTCTTGTTGGGGTCGTCATGTAGACTGGACCTTTGTAACCCATTTTGTATAAATATGGAATTAATCCTGAGTGATCAAGATGTGCGTGAGAAACTATGACTGCGTCGAGTGATTCAATATTGAATTCAGAAATATCAAAATATGGAAATCGATCCCGGCCATGTGTTGAAACATCTATGCCGCAATCAATCAAGACTTTTGATTCTGGTGTCTGCAATAATAAACATGAACGTCCTACTTGACGGCCACTTCCGAGGATTGTGAGACGAACCCACATATCCATTTTTTCAGGATTCCATTCTTTGTAGATTTTTTCTCCTACTGAATTAAGAAATTTTTTTCGGTAAGTATTGTTTAGGTATAAAACAGAACGAATATTTTCAGTAATCTTAGATTTTATTGCAGGACTTCGTTGGACTTGCGGGCACCACATTGTCTGTTTTTTTATTTCCTTGAGTATGGACCCTTCTTTTCCGATTACAAGTCCTGGTTTTTTTGCTTCGATTACCACAATGCTTCTTTTTACATCGAAAATTATCTCGGTTATTTCTGCTTCAACAGGAATGATTTTTCTTATGGTCTCATCGGTTTTTTCAGTCGGCATCAGAAGAGTTTCTTCTGCGCGCAGCTCGACCCGTTTTTTTATTTTGTTTACAACTGCTTTTATTTCTGCTTCTCCTTCTTGAAAAAAAGTTTTATCTTCAGTATACACTACAATGTTCGCGCCTTCGAAGTTTATCGATGATATGCTCTTCTTAGGCAATTCTCCTTCTATTGTCTTTAAAATATCTGTCATTTTTAGAAAAATAATCAATCCTCTTTGTAAACTGCTTCTGCCCTTTGCTTGATTACTTGTTTTATTCCTTCTTTAGTGATTGTGAAAATATCTATGCCAAAACCAGAGCCAGTGTCTCGTTCTGAAGAAGCTTTTATTGCTTCTGTTGCTAGCTTTATTCCTTCTTGGACTGTTAGACCTTTTTTATATTGTCTTTCCAATAGTCCCATGATATAGGGCATTCCCGAGGAAAAGTTTGCGTCATAGTCTTCGATCTTATTTACGCTTCCTGCCGGTTCTATGGAATAAAGTTCTACTGTTCCGTCGTCGTTTATTCCTGCTGCGAGTGTTCCTGCGATGAATGGGACCATGGATGGCTGTCTTATGTTTCTGTAGGCGATCATGGCTATGAGATTAGCTGCTTCGTTTATCGACGGTCTTTTTTTGTCTCTCAGTTCTTTTAATCTTAGTTCTGCTTTTATCCATTTTTGGAGCATGTCGATGTCTGAAGACATCCCTGTGCCCGATACTACAAGATAGTCATTTATCTGAACGACTTTTTTTGCATTTTTTTGCATGACCATTCCGCCGGCTGTAGCTTTTCGGTCTCCGGCCATCACGACGCCGTCTTTGCATACAATTCCAACTAGGCTTGTTCCTGTTTTTAAAATATTATTTTTTAGTTCGTCCATTTTGAGAAGTATAAAACCACTCTAGAATTTTTATAGTTTTAGATAGAGGTTTTTATTTATAAATCTTTGGGTAGGGGTTTTTGGTGTATAAGCCAGGGACATATGTCCTACCTCCAGATTTACTAAAAATTAAAGAAGTTCGTCGTTAATAAATTCATTAATTAGCTAAAAAACTCTTTCTATTTCAATTTTTGTATTAAAACTTAATAAATTATAATCTCCTCTATAAAATTAGACTATTTGCCTAGGACATATGTCCGCGGATTGCACAGGGTAGGGGTTTTTGGAAAATTTGAGGATTTTTTATCTATATTTTTGCATTAATATAACAATAAACTTCGCCTTCTTTTTTTGGGATCTGTCTCTTTTGCTTTTCTAATCTATCTCTTTCTTTCAATAATCTTTTTCTTTCTTCTAATAATTTATCTCGTTCATACTCTTCTTCCATCTTGTCTATCGCCCTATCGACCTCCTCGTCGAGAAACCTATCAAAATTTTTCTCAAAATTACTTCTTCCATCCCAAGTTTCCGTCTTCTTAGGAACTTCATTTTTCTTGCTCTCATGAATAATAACTCGTCGATTATACGGCTCATGAACACAATAAGTACATCCTGCAGAATACAAAGCAATAAGGCCCGCAAGCAAATATTTTCCCATACAGAGAAAAGATCTATAATCTTTAGGTTGATGCCTACTATGAAGATTTTTCTCTGTCCTCCCAAAATCCGACGAACTAGCTGCACTTTCTAATGGACTATATACAGGAAAGATTTTATGAGTTCCCATGAAAAACCCACAAATCCTGCTCTTTTAAACTTTACAAGATTTTTTCATCGATGACCGATAGTAAAAATATAAAGAAATGTTTAAAAATATAAAACTAATTTAATAGTTATGTATTATACCATAAAATATTTAATCTATCCAGATAGTGATGAAGACGATGGAAATGGAGATATGAGCGAATATATTCAAAAAGGTTTAGTCGATTTGTTTTTATTTGGAGTTCTAGCAGGAGGTGCTGCACTAATTGGAACAAATACAGACAATACTCGACCAGAATTAAAAAGTCCCCCAGCAATAGAAAGAAGATTAACCAATGACGGATTACCTAATAAAGTCATAGAAAAAGAATGTGAAAAAAGATAATTTTTAATTCTAGTTTTTCTTCATAATCGAACATTTTAAAAACATCCAACTCATAAAAATAAAATGGAAGAGGTATTACTATCAATAAGCGTCATCATCGCTCTCGCAACAATTCTCGCACTTATCACTCGCGCCATAAAACAACCACCGATTATCGCCTATATCATCACAGGAATCATCGTCGGCCCTTTAGTTCTCGGTCTGATGACTCCAGACTCTTCTCAGACATTGAATCTATTTGCCCAAATCGGAGTCGCATTTCTGCTTTTCATCGTCGGATTAAATCTAGATCTCCGAGTCTTAAAAGATGTCGGAAAAGTTTCTCTTTTTGCAGGCCTCTCAGAAGTGATTATAACTGGAACAATCGGCGGATTGATTGCATATGGCCTCGGCATGGGGAGTGTTAATTCATTATATCTTGCTGTCGCTCTGGCTTTTTCATCAACAGTTGTCGTCGTTAAAATCTTATCTGATAAAAAAGAGATTGATACTCTTCATGGAAGAATTGCTTTAGGTATTTTAATTATCGAAGATTTTATTGCTTCAATCGCGCTGATGATAATCCCGCTTTTGAGCAACATCAGTATTATTTCAATTGTCAAAGAACTTGCAATCGGCATCAGCTTGATTATCAGTATATTTTTAGTTTCACATTTTATTCTTAATCGAGTACTGGACTATTTAGCAAGAAATCAAGAAATACTTTTGCTATTTGGGATTTCCTGGGCCCTGATCATTGCTACGCTTTTCAGTAAACTCGGATTTTCTGTAGAAATCGGAGCGTTGATTGCAGGTATGTCCTTGGCTTCGAGTCGCTATCATCTAGAACTCGCAGGAAAAATCAAGTCTTTGAGAGATTTTTTTATTGTATTATTTTTTGTTTATTTTGGAAGCCGCCTGGCTGGCCAAGTAGATATACTTTTAATCGAAAAAGCTCTTTTATTCTCGGCATTTATTGTAATCGGCAAACCCATCATTGTCATGACTATGTTGAGAATTTTTGGTTATAGGAAAAGAACTAATTTCTTAGCCGGCTCAAGCCTAGCGCAGATCAGTGAATTTTCTTTGATTATTACCTTACTAGGATTCTCTCTAGGACACATTGGCCAAGAAATTATAAGTCTCGTTATATTGGTTGCAGTTTTCACCATAGGCATAAGCAGCTATAGTATTTACTACTCCCACAATATCTTTGAGAGAATATCCCATCTCCTGAATATTTTCGAAAATAAAAAACACCGAGAAACAAAAAAACATGATAAATCCTACGACGTCATTTTATTTGGCTATCACAGAATCGGCTACAAAGTTTTAAAAGAATTAAAAGAAAAAAATAAGTCTTTTGTTGTTGTAGATTATAACCCTCAGGTTATACTTCATCTGGGAGAAAGAGGAATAGACAGCGTCTATGGCGACGCAGGAAGCAAAGAATTGCTTGAAGAATTAGGAATTGAAAGAACCAAACTTATTATCTCGACTATTCCAGACAGAAATATTAATTTGATTATCCAAGATAAACTGAAAGAGATTAAATCATCAGCTGTTTTTATCGCAACTGCCGAGCAACCTCGTGATGCTCTTGACTTGTACGAAAGCGGCGTAGATTTTGTTTTGGTTCCCCATCATCTTGGCGGAGAATATGCTTCAAGTTTAATAGAAGAATATGGTTTTAAAAAATCAGGCTATAAAAAAATAGGAAAAGAACATTTCAAAGAACTCCGTAAGGCCAGAAGCAGTTCAAAGTTTAATTAAAAAATATTACAAAAAATGAAAGAAATAGAAGTCAAGATTCTTGAAATAAACAAAGAGAAAATAATCAAAAGATTAGAATCCCTTGGAGCTAAGAAGATTTTTCAAGGCGAAGTGAGTGGAATAACTTTTAGATCAAATAATCCTAATTGGGACAGTGAAAATAAATTACTGAGATTACGTCGAGAAGCAAACAAATTTTTCCTAGGATTCAAAGGAAGAACAGATAAAAAATCCAAGGCCAAAGTCCGCGAAGAAATAGAAGTCGAGATAGATAATTTTGAAAATATGCTCGAGATATTGAAAAAAATGGGCTTTTCTCAAAAATACCGAAGCAAAAAATACAGGATCTCTTACAAATTAGGAGACTCAAGGATTGAGATAGAGAACGACAAACAATTCCCAATATTTTTAGAAGTCGAGGCTCCCTCACTAAAAGAAATAGAAAAAACAGTCAAGCTTCTCGGTTTCCGGATGAGTGATACAAAAAATTGGGGCTATATGGATTTAGTTAAATATTATAAGCATAAAAAATAAAGAATCCCAGTCGCAGCAAGCTGCGGGAAAAAGTTTTGCTCTTAAATCATCATTATTTGGTTATATAAACAAGAGCAAAACTTTTTTATTAACCCCAAAAAGGTAATAAAACAAAATTTTATTGGACAGCGTCTCTCACCTGTTCACTCGACATTCCTAAAGAAAAACAAAAACTTCTAAGCGAGAATTCATCTCTTAAATCCTCTTTTCTCACCGCAAAAGTCGCAATCTTTATATGGCATTTCGCTTTTCTGCAGATTTTGATATTTTGCATGATTCGGGCGAGCACCCGGGCCTGAAATTTTTTTTCAAATTTAACTAATGAGGAAAAATCAATCACAATCGAAATATTTTTCTTGACAGCTTCCTTGGCCACGACGTGATTTAATCCTGAATCTCTCTGCTTCAAAGTATCTCGAACATGTCCTCGTTCCGGAGAAACTAAATAATCAATTTTACAGGTCTCAATCACTCGCCTATTGAACTCGTCATCTCTTCCGAGAATCGCAATAACCTTTTTTTCTTTTTTGCTTTTGAGAAATTCTGTTATAGAACGAACAATCTTTTCATCACCCTCGATTAAATAGCCATCATACTCTTTATCTTCAACTATTTCTCTTTTGCTTGATATTTTTTTAAGAGCAATAGCTGTTTTGCTTTTGAGTTGAGGATTTAAAACAATGTCCATGTTAATCTTAAGAATTAGTGGTTTAAAGGTTTTATTCTTTAATCAAACTTCCTCGATAGGACTTGTCGGTTATGATATTTTCAATGTCAGATAAACTTGAAACAATATATGTCGGAATTCTTTTTTTCATGATGATCCTCGCAGCAGCCTGATCTAACACAAAATGTTGTCCTGCTTTGTATTTTATTTTAAGAGCATGACCCTCAAACTCTTTCCAAGTCAAATTCTTTAAAAATTTCGCATTTTTATTTGTCTTAGGATTTGCAGTATACACGCCTCGTACATTAGTCAGATTGATAAAATAGCATTTCAAAAAAGCCGCAAGCGCAGCAGCGGTTCCGTCGCTGGTATTATTCGGTTTCCATCTCAATGCTCCGCAAAAAACAATCCTATTTTTCCTCAATAAATTTTTGACTTCTTTCATATCCTTTGGAAGTTGTTCATTGGCCTCTTTTCCGAATATCTCTGTCATCAGCAAAGCATTCAATCTTGTGGCAGATATTCCGAGGAGAGATTGTTTTTTTATTTTTTGGCCAAGCATTTTCGCACCGTCGATATATTCCCTCGCAACAGCTCCACCACCAGTAACAATGACAAATTTTATGCCCCTATGCCTATCGATCATCTTTCTAAAATCTCTAAGAAATTTATAATCTATTTTATCATTTGGCACAATTCTGCTGCCGCCAAGACTAATCACCCAAACTTTTTCCATATAATTGGATAAATCAGAAATATTTAAACTTTAACCTCATTAAAAAAGTTTGATTTTTTGTGAAGCAAATCAGACATCATTCCCGGTCAATATTATTAATTCTTAAGTGGTAACATCGTAGTAGGTTTTATAAACCGAGATTTATTCTGAGGGGTATGCCTAAGAAAATACCTGACGAATCAATGCGATTATTAGAAGAGTCCTATACTCAAGGTTTACCTGCTATTGAAATGGCCAGAAAAGCAAATGTTTCTTATTCAACTGCTTCTCGTTATGCTTTGGTTAGAAATGAAGGATTTTCATCCCCCACCGAGTATTTAGAATATTTAGCTCTAGAGAATGGATTTGAATCTTTTACAGAATATAAAAAACATTTAGCTGAAAAAAGACAGAAAAGACTGATAAATCGGGGATTAAGTCGTCTGATAAAAAGAAGATTAAAAGAAATTGGAGAAAATCAAACTTGGCTAGGTAATCAAATTGGTGTTTCAAATCAAGCTGTTTCGTTATATGCTCGGGGCAAATGTGTTCCAGAAGGGGATTTGTTGAGAAGATTATGTTCTTCTCTTGATATTTCCCCCAGTACTTTAGCGGAATTTGAATCCTAGAATTCTATTTAGCAGATAGTGAATAATTTATCGTCGTGAACATCAAATATTTTTAATCTAACTCCTGAATCAATCCAGCCATGGGCATAGTTTAGTGCTGCAAATGCATTGATCCAATTTCCTTTGTCAAAAAAATGTTGAGCATCTGAAATATAATTTGAGGCCATGGAAATTATCTCTTTTGCTTGAGATTCTTTTCCTTTGATTATATTCGATTTGATTTGCTCTATTGCTTTTTCTGTGACTGAAAAATATTTTTCTATTTTTTCTTTTGTCAATGTCTTGTTTGGGGTCATGATTATCCTAAATTTAAGGTTTATATAAATCTGGCGGTTTTTCTGGAAATGTGTTCTTACTACGTAGCAGTTACAAAAACAAAAGGTTTATATAGTATTTTTACTACTGATTATTAGGTAAATTACCATTATAAAGTAACAATAAAATGGCAGGATTAATAGCAACAAAGTCAGGAAATTCAAAAAATTTAGTTGGAACCCTACCAAAAAGACGGATCAGAGTAGGAGAAAATGTAAAATTAGTGACTGATTCAACCGGCAGAACGCGCGTAGTCGGAGACAAATCAAATAGGGAAGATTTCGAAAAATATCATGGAGTCTTACTTGCAACAGCTGGAAGCGACGTAGAAATAGACGCGCTTAAAAGACTTGGAGCAGCATTGACTCACAGACCTGATAAAGATACTCACTATATATATTCTCCAAAAAGAGCAACAAAATCTGCAGACAGAGCTGAAAAACCAAAACCAAAAGAAGAGATTGGATCCTATCGGCCTGCTGTTAAAGAATATCTTACTGCTCAATGGGCAGAAATTGCTGGCCACGAAGACAGAAACACTTTTCTTAGAGAGGTCTTCACTGAAGAAGGAAGACTTGAAGGATTACTTTCACTAGAAAAACCAAAATTATCCGCTGATCTAGAAAGACTCGGAAATAAAGAAATAAGCGACGCTGTTAGATCTATTTCAGTAGATCCTCAAACAAAAACCACTGCCCTTGCCCAAGCATGGCTATCTGCTTTGACAATTCACTATGGTCAAGGATTCAATGGAGTCGGCCAAAAAAGGTACGACGCCATGGACAGAATATTTTTCGCAACTCTTATGAGCTATACTCCTGGCGACGAGACTATGCGAAGTGTTGAAGCGTCCACTCACAAATTGATAGATGCTTTGAAAGCAGCGAGAGAAAATCCTAAAGAAGTAGACGCACTTGAATTGGGAAGAAAAGCAAAAAGAAGATTTGAAGATTTTATGGCTCCTCTCTATCAACCAGTCTTCCACGCAGCAGACTTACTTGCGATAAGACAAAGAGCAATTAACGGAGGAGGAAAAGAAGTAGCCAACCAGATTAACTGGGACAGATTTATGGATGCTGCCGCTTATTCAGAATGTCTAAGACTTAATGAAGATCAGATAGAAGAACAACCATATCAATACGGAGATTTATATGGGATGGTTGTTGCTTTCGAACGAATGAGAAACAGTTTGAATAGATTAAGCACCGCACCAGGAGATCGTGAAGCACTAGAAGGAGAAGCAGTATCTCGTCTTTATCAACTAAAAGAACTCTGCGGATATAAACAAGCACCAAACGGATATCATATTAAGATACACGAGACAAAAGTTTCAATAGATCCAAATCCAAATGGAAAAGCATTTGAAAGATATGCAAGAATGCCGCTACAAAAGATAGAAGAAGGCGTAAAAAGAATTTTAGGAAAAGCAAGAAAAAGAGAAGAATCTAATACTCTGTCTTAATCTCAGGCATTTCTTTTTTTATCACAAATTTTGTTCCGAGTGAATCAGAGACAACTGCACTGACTATAAAATCTTCTACAGCGGCCTTGAAAACTCCTTCGAGCAGAGGAATTCTTGCTTCGTAGGCAATCTGCTGCAAAAAAGTTTTTATCTCTATTGGATTTAATTGGATTTTTGTGAACATCCGTTGGCCCGGGATTGTTATTATAATTATTCTTTTTTCTGCACCAGGGCATTCTATCGTCGTTACATTCGGGTCTCGGATTAATGGATCGATTTTGCCATATTTTCCTTCGCCTGAAACAGATAGTTCGGGTGCTCGGGGTTTTGTTGGACTTGATGAAGGTTTCGCGACTAGTTTTTTTGTAAGTTTTCGAGCTGGTTTTTTTGTATTTTTGGGAACTCGAGGATTAGGTTTTACAAGAACTCGTGTTCGAGCTCGGTCTTCAGGGGTTATTTGTCTTTCTTTTAACATGTAGGGTTTTAGTATTTTTTCAGATACTCGTGGAATTAAATCAGTATTTATTACTTGTCTTCTTTCTTTTTCTAATTCTTGATCGCCTAGATTTTTTAATACTGCTGCAACGATTTTTTTTGGAATTGGCGAATCTTCTGGTTTATATTCTGTTTTTTTGGGTTTCATAATCTTGGAACTGGACGAGGTTTTGCCTGTCTTAAAGAATCAGGAATATCAAAACTGCTGATGCCTGGCGTTTCTTGCTTAAGTTTTTCTTCCATAAGAACTAGTCCTTTTGCAATTGTTTTGTTTTGATCTAGCAGAGAATTTATTTTATCCAACATTTCTTTGTTTGATTTTTCAGTAGACCCTTCGATAATACTTTTTGTAGATAATTCAAATATCTGCAATAGTCTGACGATCTGATCTGTAAGAGCTTCGAATTTTATAGAAAGATTTGTCATGGCTTTTTGAAGTCCGACAAAATTCTCAAGCAAGATTTCTTCGCGTTCTCGAGCAGATAATCTTTTTTTTAGTGAATGGACCTCTTTTTTCTTTTTGCTCATATTTTATTCAAGTTAGGGTTATTTATAAAGTTTTTTGATAATGGGGCTGGGAGGAATCGAACCCCCATATAACGGTTGCTCGCGATTTATTCGCTGGAGCCGTCCAGTCTACCATTGGCCTACAGCCCCGTCGACTATTTTTGGAATTTTATCTAATTCCAAATGGTCCAATATAATTATTTTGTTTTTGCCTATTAAAAATCTATCTTTCCTAGGTTTTTTAGGACAGACTAGAAAACCAAGCGAGCAACCAAAATCTTCCATATATCTATTTAATTTATCTCGCTTATTTCATTGATCTCTTCTGTTGATATTGCTGTTCCTTTGTATTTCAGCGAATAGAGCAGGGCCTGCAACAGATCTTTTCCATCTTTAATATCAATCAAATTTTTTTTGTAGGCAATGTAAATCAACTCGGCGGAACGGATAAAAAGCAGGTCCTTGAGCGGTTTGATATTTTGTTTGTCAAAGTTTATTTTTGTATGAAGTTTATGCTCCATTATCTCTTTCAGATTTTCTGGAGCTTCTATTAGAAGACGGGCGGTTCTTTCGTCGATAACTATCACTGAATCGCATTTGCATAGCTGGGAGAATGCAATGCAGGAAGCTTCTCCTGTTTGAATGAGCTCGACATTTTTTCCGAATGCTTTGAATGAGCTGTTCAATGTTTTTAAAATTCTAAATGTCTCTTTTTCAAGAACTTGGTTCTGAACAAAATCTGAAGATAATCTTAAAATGCCTTTGTCGAAAAGATTTTGAATCATAAAACTTTCAAGTTTGTATTTTTTTATTGTTCTTGGTTTGTCTATTACTTCTCGTTTTACCTGAGGAGTTAAAATAAATTCTCCGCTAAAATTTTGTTTTAGTTTTTCGAGTACTGGAAGCAATCCAGACATTGTCAGGGAGATTAGCGGCCCTGCGTCGAAAATCAAGTATTTTTTTGCTTTTTCCATTATTCAAAAATCTCTTTTGCAATTTTAATTCTAGCTTTTGAAGACATCGTCTGATTCAGATGAGCCTCGCTTACTTCTGATTGGCCAATGTAAGATGCTAGGTCCCAGAGCGAAACTCCGAGAAGTTCGGCTGTTTTTTCAGAACTTATTCCGTGTTCGTATAATTTGAATGCTTTGTTTATTCCTGATTTTATAAAAACATCTTGAATGTAAATTCTCAAATTGCCTGAAATCTTGTTTACTGCGTTCCTGATTTTTCCGAGATTTAATCTGAAGGCCTCGACATCTTGTTTTTCTAAATTTGATATGGCTTGATCGATGTTTTTTTGCAAAACTTCATAGAATTCGGGCCAACCCCCCATCTGCCGATATTGCTCTCTTTCTATTATTTTGCTAATTGAATAAACTAAAACTGCGACGATAATATTGTCTGGATCTTGATAAATCGTGGCTGTGTGGACTGTCTGGTCTGATAATTTTTTTATTCTCAGCGAGTCTTGATCATGAATCGCTTCTCTAGTCTCGCGAAAAATCCTTAGTATATTGTCGACCTCTTCCATAGAAGTCAATGATTTTCAAATTATATAAAGTTATTGTTTCAATTGAGAAAAAAGCCTTGAAATCTAATTGGAAGTTAATCTATTTTATATGTTTGATTAATTGTTTAGCTAGTTCTTCTGTTGATGCTGAAATTACTGGAATCTGTTTGTCTTGGCCAAATTCTAAATATTTCTGAGAACCTAAACTTGCACCATCTAATCCTACAATGCATCCTCCTGATTCTATTTCTAATCCATAAACGCCTGCAATTTCCAGATTTCTTTTTCGCGTACACTCTAAAACTAAATCTGCATTACCATTTGCCAAATCAACATAATATACTGCAGAAGAGCCAGAGTATGTCACACGAAATCCTTGAAGTTTTGATGAAAAAACTCTTCGGTTAATCTCAGAATATTCATCTACATAAATTCTTGTATTTTTATCTAAAATTTTACTCTCAGAACAATGAATATGTCCGGGTTTCCCGTCGACAATGACAAAACTTCCCTTGCCTTTAATCGCATAAAATAATCTTTTTGTAGAATGTTCCATTACTCCACTAAACAAATAATCCTCGTATTTTGGATTTATGTTTGAGAAAATTCCAAGGATTGTACCATATCTTCCTTTACCTCTTTCTTTTTTATATACACCTGAGCCATCTAATCCATCGAGAATTCCCAGATAAATTGGATTATCTCCTATTTGAGTAGTGCCATGTTCTTCTGAAATTATTCTTATTGGGACTTTGGCTTTCCTTAATACGTCGATAACTGCTTTTTCCGCTTCAATATCAACTTTTAATGCGGTTTCACCAAATTGATTCTTTTGTACTAATTCTTCTCCTGATGCTCCAAGTTCTTGATGAATTTGATATGCTTTCTTCAAAGCATTTAGTGCAATTTTCTCCAATTGTTTTATATCCATGCCCATAGTAATAAATATTTAAACATACTATATAAAATTATTGAATTAATTTTGATCCTGCGTTCTAAAATTCTTTTTTATCATTGATTTTCGATTGTTTGTCGAACAACTATCTCAACGAAGTTGTAGGATTATTTACAAGTGATAAAAATTTTAAAAAAAGTTTAAATACTTTGAAAGAGATATAAAGAAATGGCAACTGCTACTGCTCAAAGACCTCGTCGGGAAAGTCCAAGACAAAAAGCAAAAAGAGAAGAGGAAGAAAGAATTCTTTTACAAGCATTTCAACCAGAATATCGTTCTGTCGAAGCTGCTCGAGCATATGCACGAACCCAACTTAATAAATCAGTTAATAGAATCGCTGGAAAAAACCCCGGGGCGAGAACCACAAGGGCAAGAAATTATTTTCAATCCCAGATGTTGTATCGACTAGACTCAAGTCTTCCAAGATTATTATTTGGAGGAGGATATCAAGGAGAAGCAGAAAAATTGAGAGAAACTGTCGGCAGAACATGGAACAGTTTACCATTTAAGCAAAGAAAAGAACTTGTAATTCAATATATCGAACGCGGAGCAGTTGATAACCTACCAGAGCCAAATATAAGAGGAATGTTAGACGGAACTAAACCGACTAGATATGGGGTTGTAGGTACTTGGATAGAGGGGATAAAAGGTTATCTTCCCCTTAGGCCAGATTTTGATAAAGTTTACGATGATATTTGTAGACAACTGGGTGGCCCAGGCCTAGCAGAGCATACAAGAGAAACTCCAGCAATATACTTAGGCGGACTACTTATTCGGTTAGTATCTGAATAATTTTTTATGTCAAGTTTTTATTTTTATTAATCTCCGAACATTTTTATACTTCTTTTTTATTGAATATCTATGAAAATACTGTTGGACACAAATTTTATACTGACTTGTGCTAAGAAAAAAATTGATTTTGTCAGCCGTGCTGATGAAATATTTGACTCGAGCATTGAGTGGTTTGTTCCGGAAGAAGTAATCCTTGAGCTGAAAAAAATTGGAGAAGGCCGAGGTGAAAAAATCGTAGATAGGCAGGCAGCAAAACTTGGATTAAAACTTCTTGATAATATAAATCGAGTTGAGCTTGGAACAGAAGTTGTCGACGACGGTATTGTGAGTTTTTTGAAGAAACAAAAAGAAGAGTTTGTGCTTGCTACGTTTGACCGAGTATTAAAAAAACGGGTTGATGTGAAAATTTTAAGTATTCAGGGAAAGAGTTTGAAATTGGTCTGAGCTCTGAAAAAATATTTCTATATGTCAGAAATTAAACCATATCATTTATGATATGGACGTAACTTTACTGCTTTAATTTCTGAGCATCCTAAAAACAAGGGGCTTTACAAACC
>CAYHOV010000015.1:0-19433 GCA_964358615.1 Candidatus Woesearchaeota archaeon
TTTATTTATTGCATATTTTACGAGCTGAGTTTGTTTTGCTAAATTCTTGAGAATCTTATCATAGCCAATGGCTTCTGGATATTGCTGTGAAGAAGTTCTTGGGTAAGAGATTAGACCTTCAAGATATAAATTTTGGGCAATCTTCATTGTCTGCGACGGTGTTAGTCCAAGATAATGATAGGCTTCTGTTTGTAACGTCGTTAAGTCGAAAGGTGTTGGGGGATCGAGATTTTCATCTTTTATTTCTGTGGAAGCCTGGGCTTTTTTCCCCTTGAGATGTTTGAATTGCAATAATTCTTTTTCCTGAGTAAGATCTTTTGGATACATTACTTCGACGCTTTTATTATTGATATCTTGGACTCGAAGGAAAACTTGCCAGTAGGGTTCGGGTTTGAAATCAGTGATCTTGAGTTCGCGCTCGACGAGAATATTCAATGCAGGACCTTGTACTCGGCCGATTGAAAGAATCCGAAAATGTTTTGTTTTTGAGAGTGCTCGCATCAGAGCTCGCGAAAGATTTATACCATAGAACCAGTCGAGATAGTGTCTAGTTTCTCCGGCTATTGCGTGGCCCCAGTTTATTGTTTTTTCTAAATGTTCAAAAGAATTAGTTAACTCGTCTTTTGTTAATGATGAGAATTTCATCCGCTTAGCATCTTTTTGATGGCAGATAAAACGGGCGACGTTCCATCCAATTACTTCTCCTTCGATGTCATAGTCTGTTGCGATAATAAATTCGTCGGCTTCTTTTGAAATTTTTTTTAGAGCATCATAATATTTTTTTGTATATGCTGAGCTTTTGCTTTTACCTTCGTAGTTTGGGCGCCAAGAAACATTGAATTGAGGGATCTCTGCTTTTGTTCCCGGGGTCTGTGTAATTCCGAACAAATGGCCGACTGCACAACCGACGATAAAATGTTTTCCGTCTCGCTCAAATTCGTAGGAAGAAACTCCGTTTTCAGTATATTTGTGGTCGGTGGCATTTGATAGGGCGGCGGCTATTTTTGCTGCTGCTTGGGGTTTTTCAGTGATAATAAGAACAGATTTTACATTGCTGCTTGGGGCTGTTTCTGTCACTTGTTTTAATTTTTGTTTTTTGGCCATGATAATCATTTGGGAAGAGGGTTTTTATATTTTTTATTTTTGATCCATAACTAGGATTAAATGAAATTTGGTTTAAAACGTTTTGAAGTCATGTTTATATACTTGGACAATTAATAAGAAACTATGAACAAGAAATGTATCCTAATTTCAATAATTGCTTTAATTTTTTTGCTAGTCCTATTTTTCTTCCCAAAACAAAATAATGTGTGGGATGATACATTCACTGCATCTGCTGCAAAACAATACAAGAATATGGATTGTAATTGCATCGGGTTTATAGGAATGAAACCTGGTTTGACTAAATCAGATACTCAAATAAAGTTATGTTATGGTATGCCGATTGATTGCAAGTACACCTGTAAAAAAGTTATTGAGAGTAAATGGCAAAATATTTCTTGTAACGAATTGAGTTAATTGAGTATTAGGAATCTTTTCTTCACGTTATTCGCCGAACCAAAAACCGGTAGAACTATATAGTTAATTGCCGCGGGAATATCATGACAGATGAACATATAATCAAAGCCTTTGAATCGATAGGCATACCGAAAATGCAAACTATTATTTACCTAGATCTTATAAAAAATAAAGAGTCTAGTGCCACAGAAATTTCAAAAAGAACCAAGATGCACAGGGCCAATGTGTATGATACACTAACAAAACTTAAGGAAAGAAATCTTGTTTACTTATCAAATAAAGATGGAAAGCAAGTATTTGTTGCGTTATCGACAGATTTGATTGTCAATGAAGAAAAAGATAAATTAGAAAATTTAAAATTAGCGATGAATTATATAAAAACTACCTATGTATCTGGCCAAACCCCTAAGATTTATACTCTCGAAGGATTAAATGCTGTAAAAAGCATTTTATTTAGCCTATTAGAAAAGAAATCAGAAGTCTGGATCTATGGGCTCGCGGAAAATGAAAACCTAATTAATGTCCTTAATGATAGGTTAATGCATTCTTTTCATATTGAAAGAATAAAAAAACATACTGAACTTAAACTGCTTTTTTATAAATTCCCTCATGAAGAAATCAAGACACTCAGTAATCTGAAATTTACAGAAGCAAGGCTCTTGCCAAAAACTCAACAGTCAAAGACTTCGCAGATAACCCAAATAGTCTGTGGCGATTCGGTTTATATCACTCTTTGGATCCATCCAATCCATACTATTGTAATAGAAAATGATATTATCGCGAAAGAATATCTAGATTTATATAATATTCTTTGGAATCATTCTGAAAAAGTCGTTTAATTTTCACGAGAAAAGTATTCTTTTATACAACAATTATGCTCGACTACTGCACCATAATATATACTCCGTTGACAGTATTATATTATAATGGGGGCAAGAATCAAATGACAAATATACAACGAATGAAAAGTGACATAGCAACAATGGATAGAAGAGACCAAACAGACCGTACAGTAAGAGATAACCGAAATAGAAATGACGAACTAACGGGTGAGAGAAGATCTGAAGCAGATAAAACCTTAAGAGATAGCAGAATAAGAAACGACGAAATGACTGCTAATAGAAGAAAAATAAACGATCAAAATCCATGGGGGACTTTAGCAATATCCCTATTGATATTAGCTGCTTTGGCAATCGGGGCATATTTAATTTTTATCTAAATAGAAGCTGACTCCCAAAATATAAATAATTTATAGGTAATATGGCCAAACTAAAAAATAACGTAGAAAAATTGAATGCCCTAATCAAAGAAGGAAAAATTAGGGAGGCCTTTGAAAAATATTACGGAGAAGATGTAGTCATACAAGTGAATGGAAACCCTCCTGTAATTGGAAAAGAACAGAACAGGAAAAGAGAGATGATATTTCTTCAGGAAATAGAAAAATTAAACAGCGCTGAAATAAAGTCGGTCACTTTTGGAGGGACCGACGATAATGTCTCAATGACAGAGTGGGCGATAAATATTGAAAATAAGGACAAAGAAGAGAAAACAATCTATCGCGTGAATGTCCAGCACTGGAAAGATGATAAAATAATAAATGAAAAATTATATTTCTGTGGCGATCAGAAGTTTTAACTAATTCTTTCGGATTTTGCTTTCCAGATAAACTACAATAAAAGAAGTTATCGCTACAGATAAAGCAAAGCCACATAAAACCGAGGCGGATCTCTTGCCTAGATAGGGAAAGATGACAAGTAATACAATTGTTGGAATAGTCATAAGTAAAATTCCGGAAATCTCGATAATATCTATCTTCTTTTTTCTCTTGTTTTTATTGCTCCTAAAATCTAAATAAAATAGCAAACATGTTGCAAAGATAAAACCAAAATAATATATCTCATAAATTGAAAAAAGAATAGCATTTAGAGAATCTCCTGCTTGATTGAAGATATTGCGCACCTCTACAAAAAAAGTTTGACAGCTTGCACTAAGTATCACGGGAAAATAAAAAGCGAGTGCACCAAATATTAGGGGAATAGAATAAATAATAAAATAATTTGGTTTTCGGTTTACAAATCGAAGTGCAGTATGCAACCCGATGGCGGGCAAGAAGGTATAGGCTATAAAACCTAATTTTGCCCAGAAGATCGGATTGCCGGATGTGCAAAGCATAAACTCAGTAAACTGATAAAATCCAAGAAGATAAATAAGCGCAGCAGAAAAATTTCTCAGCGTTGTTTTAGGAAAGGAAAAAAGAAGGGTAGTTGCTAAAATAAATTCTATAACTGCAACAGACAGGGAGATAGTCGGTGTAAAGCACATATATAGTTGCATAGATTAATTAGTTAATAAATGCGTCGGGAATGGTTTTAGTGTTGTGGAATTAAATATCCGAAAGAAGTATGGGGCCATACAGCACAGCTATATATATGAGCATATCCTGATTAATTTAATCTAACGGAGAAAAAATGATAAATAAAAATCAGATAACTGCAACAGGAAAAAGATTCTCGGGTATTCTCGTGGGTCTTGTAATTTTTATTACTATACTATTCAGTGTTCAGGGTGTTGTTGCTACGCAATCGGCTGTAAATCTTGGAACAGCGGGTGATTTTGTTATTCTATCAAAATCAGGAATCTCTACAACAGGAACTACCACTATTGTTGGAAATATCGGAGTAAGTCCAATTGATAGTACTGCTATAACTGGATTTGGATTGATAATGGATTCTTCAAATGAATTTTCAACATCATCTCTCGTTACTGGAAAAATCTATGCTGCAGACTATACTGCTCCAACTCCGACTAAAATGACAACTGCTGTGAGCGACATGGAAACTGCATACACCGACGCTGCTGGAAGAACATTGCCAGATGCGACTGAACTTGGAGCAGGAGATATCAGTGGAATGACAATCACTCCAGGATTATACAAATGGGGTACAGGTGTTCTGATAAATAATGGAGTCACTCTTAATTGTCAGGGCAACGCAGATTCTGTTTTCATATTTCAAATAGCACAAGATTTAATTTTAGGTAATGGTGCTATTATAACTTTAAGCAATGGTTGCCAAGCCAAAAACATATTCTGGCAAGTCGGTGGCCAAGCGACACTCGGAACAACGTCAGACTTTAAAGGAAATATATTGAGCCAGACTTTGATTGAGATAAATACTGGAGCAAGATTAAACGGAAGAGCATTGGCCCAGACAGCAGTTACACTCGATGCAAATGCAATCGCCATATCTGGAACAGCGTCGTCATCGCAACCAATAACAACTGTTGTGACTCCGATAAACTTAACACCAGTATCATCCAATTCTAATTCTAATGCCGGATCTACTTCAAAGGCAAATACATCTGTGAATGGAAATGCTGGGTCTAGTTTGAATGTTCAGACAAATGCAAACTCATCAAAGATTAATAGTTCTGGAATAGGGCAGAGTTTAAGTCAACAAATAACAGAGAAACGAACAGAATATAAGTCAGGAAATTTTACAACATCTTTAGGACAATTCTTGAATGTCAAAGAGATTGTCGCAGGATTATTAGAACTAAGAGATAAAAATATTTCTGTTAGGACTAAACTTAATCTCACTCAAGTAAAGAATGGTAGTGGATCTAAACTAGAAGTAAAATTAAGCAATGGAAGAAATGCAGAAATAAAAATAATGCCCTCTAGTGCATCGGAAATAGCATTGGCGAGATTAAGAATAAAGGTCTGTAATGAAACAAACAAATGCACAATTGAACTAAAAGAAGTTGGAAGTACTGGAAACGAAAAAGTTGAATATAATATCCAGATAGAAAGACATTCAAAGATTCTCGGTATTTTTGAGAAGAAAATGCAGGTAAGTGTAGAAGTTGACGCTGAAACAGGAAATGTTATGGCCGAGCACAAACCTTGGTGGGCATTCATAGCTACAGAACCCGCAGAATAATTACTTTTTATGCGCATAAGCTACCCCTAAAATTAAGCGCGGGGAGCCATATCGCGCATGCATATATACTCAAATCACCTTAATATTATGGAGGAAAACAAAATGAACAAAAATGGATTAACAGACTGGTTGCTTTTGGCACTACTATTTCTAATAATAGCGATAGTTGCAGGAGTATTCGGATTTGGACTTATTTCAGGATTCTCATTTGAAATTGCTAAATGGCTGGCTATAATCTTTGTAATCTTGTTTATAATTTCAGTAATCGCCCATACAATAAAGGCAGCTTAAAAATTTATTAAATTTTTTATAATCTTAGTAAGAGATAATATTTTTATAGAATCTCATTGGAGCAATTAAAATCGGAGTAAACAAAAATGGAACAATCAAATGAAAACATATTAGATGAAATAAAAAGTTGCATAAATCGCGAAGATAGTCTGTACTGCATACACAGAAATGACACAGAAGCTTTTGAGAGAAACAGCAAGGCCGAAGGAAAGAGTACGATAATAATAATGACCTATGGAGATTATCTGATATATCTGAAAGTCGCTTGTTCTGATATTCCGAACATTCCATTATCTAAATTTAATTATACGTCTGGAACATTTGAGAAAAAATGGGGCCCAGAACATAAGACCATTGTCTTGACACCGAACCATTCGAGCATCAGAAAGGTCGAGATAGAGATCCAGGGAATAGACATACATAAAATGAGATTATTGCCGGATAAAACCGGCGATGTGATCGAAGATATGGCCAAGATAAAGATAACAAGACACTATAGATTTTCCGAGGGAGATAGAGAAAATAGAAAAGACTCGAGTTCAGCATCTCCTGGTGAAGCCGAGGCGTGGTAAATCCTAATCAGAGTTACTAAACAACAAATATATAAATAGAAAATATCTATCTTATATAGAGAAAAAAGGTGAAAAATGGCCAAAAGTAAAAAAGAATCGGGATTGATGGGTCGAGTAAAAGCTGGAGGAGGATTTATTTCAAAAATTCTAGCTAAAGGCATATCTACTTCAATAGGGGAAGGTACTGAGGTCGTCATGAAGGGTATCGAAGACCAAATAATGCACACAGAAAAAAGAATCTTGCAGGAAATATTTTCTCTTTTAATAATGGGATTTGGAGGGCTGTTCCTGATTTTTGCGCTTTTTTTCTACCTGAAAGAATCTTTGGGATGGAGCAATGCTGCAGCATTTTTTTCTATAGGGATAACTATCTCAGCTATAGGTCTTCTGCTAAAAATTTGGAGATATGAAAAACATTAATCAGATAAACAATGGCAATGCATCATCAATATAAAAAAATAGTCCCGTTCATACTGTTTATACTGGCCTTATTTTTATTATTTCTGCTCGTCAGACCAATGATAACTATTCTTCTGAGCAGCATTCTTCTGGCATACATCTCTTTTCCTTTGTATAAGTGGATAAGTAAAAAGATGTCATATAAATCCCTTTCAATTATTTTATCTTTGTTAATTGTCGTCATTATTATATTAGTTCCACTCTCACTTTTAGCATTCGGAATTATACAGCAAGGATATTATTTTTCTAATTCGTTATCGAGTGATATTGAAAAGGGAGCATTGTTCGGTTTCGGATGCACTAGTGCAGACTCAAAAGTATGCTTGCTCCTTAATCAAGCAGAAAGATTTAGTCTGGAACAATTGTCAAGAATAAGTTTTGACAAACAGCTGCAAAAATTTCTGCCAATTTTGGAAGAAAAAATAACAAACATTATCCTGCATATACCGCTTATAATCGCAGAAATTCTTTTTACATTGTTTATATCTTTTTTTATTCTAGGGGAGTGGGAGAGTATCTTAAACAAAATAGTTGACTTGCTCCCCATGAGAACAAAGACGATAAAGAGGCTTATCAAAGAATTTGGAAATATAGCTCACACCGTAATCTATGCGCGATTATTTGTTGCATTAGTCCAGGGAATTGTTGGAATTATCGGATTTTATATATTCGGCGTCCCTTTTCCGATATTATTGGGAGTTATGCTGGCATTTTGTGCCTTGATTCCGACTATTGGGACAGCAATCATATGGGCCCCTGCGTCGCTGTTCCTGATCTTGAGCGGTTACTTTTCTCAAAATTATTTTATAATGGGCAAAGGGGTAGGCCTGTTTTTATATGGCCTTTTGATCATCAGCACGATTGACAATATTTTATTTGCGACAATAGTGCATGCAAAAACCAAAGTAAGCCAGATAACTGTAATCGTAGGAGTCATCGGCGGAGTAAGCATGTTCGGAATCATGGGAATATTCATTGGGCCGATATTATTGCCTTTGCTTATAACTTATTTTGAAACTTTTAAAGAAAGATTTAAGTAAGTTTATTGTAGTAAGTTTATTAGGTTTTGAAGAAGATTATCAAAAAAACAATGGGGCACCACACCATAAATGATATGGTTTAATTTCTGACATTATGAAAATCGTTGCTTAAATTTTCTCCAGCAGCTTTATATACTTTGACTACTTGTTAAATAAAAGGAGGTTGAAAAATGATGATGCATGAATGGTCTCCGCAAAAGATGGCTATTAAGAAATTTATCCTAGGAATCATTGTAATACTGATTGCAGTATACAAAGAAACTTGGAGTAAATGGACCTTGATTATTCTCGGTGGATTTATGATTCTAGTAGCAATCAAGATTTGGGCAATGCCTTGCGAATGCTGTGGAGAAGATAAACCCGCTGTAAAGAAAAGAAGAAGATAATTTGACTTTTTTTATTTTTTATTTTTTTAAAATAAATTTTATATTACTGGCCACTAGAAAAAGCAGGGTTTTTCTGCTTCGTACTTTGCAAAATCTTGCCATAATTCTCTTATCCCCTTGCGGGTTTGTTCTGTTTTTTCTGCAGGAATATGGTCTATAGAAAATTTCTCCTGATATGGAGGAATAATCGCTAATTCATAGTCTCCTAAAGAACTTTTTACAAAAACATGAAGGGGTCTTGCGATTAGAGACTCTCTAAAAACCAGATTAAATGGCAAGAACTCGTTTGCGCCGATCATCGCCGGAACCTTGCATAATCTTTCTCGAAATTTCCAGTCGTCACTTACTAATGCTGCTTCGTGACTCGGGTAAATCGATAAATAGTTTAGAGTAACAAATAATTCCTGGTCAGCGCGAGAGGGCAGGCCACCAATAATCCCTCGATTACTAAGATCTACTGCTCTCTCTTCATTAATTTTATCAAATATTCTCATTAAAAAATCAAAAGCAGAATCATCAAATTTTTCTTCTTTTTCTGCAGAAAGACCTGTGGCATGGTATGCTGCGGTTTGCAGTTCCCCTAAAACCTCTCGCGTTGTCTCGCCTTTTTCTTCTCTTTCGTATCTATCGCTCGGCCTATTCATGAGGTGTTTATATCTTCCGGCCCTGGCCAATCTTTTATCAACTAATCTTCGGTTAAGATAGCGCTCGGGTCCAGAGGGTCTGCCGAAATATTTTATTTTTGTGACGATAACTTGAACTAAACCATCTAATTCTCTTGTTATCCCAGGAATAGTTCTCGCATGAGGATGAGAGAGAATCGCAAATACATCTTTAAGCTGATGGATCGCTGTCCTTAATCGTAGCCTTTGAATAGTAAATGTGTTTTTATGTTCAAAGAGATAGGTACCAATATCTGAATTAACGCTAGCGCAAGCATCTACAAAAACCGCATCATGCGAATCTAAAATTTCCTGAAGGGTGAACATCAATTATGGAAAAAAATTCGACTTTTAAGGATTATTGTGGTCGAGTTATCTTCTTGAGTTCTTCGAGGCGCTTCTGGGCGCTGATGGAACTTGAAAATATTTTCCAGAATATTTTTGTAAGCCACTCGACCCATTCTTTGTTCTTTATGTCGTAGAAAATGAAAATCTTTTTATCGAGTTCATTTGCTCTGCCTGTGGGTTCTTTTATTTCCTTGACATTGAACATAGAACTATCAATAATCGTGATTCGGAGAGGATGTTCTGCATGATGAATCTCGATAAGCTCTGAACCGTATTTTTTATTTAGTGATAAAAGTTTTTCAACATTTTTTAAACTCGCGATGTCAACTCGACAGAGAATCTTCATACTAATCTTTTTTTTGACAAGGTCTTCGAGTATCTTGAAAACATCGGTCTTTTTGTCCTTGAAATTTATAAAAGATAGGTTTCCTGAAAAAAATATAATCTGTTTTTTTGCAGAATTTAATATATCTGCGAACTCGTCCAGACGTCCGGCTTTAATCTCGTCCTCGGCTTGTTTAGTCCAGACACTCTTGTCTTTATCTGGAACAAATTGATAGATGTCGAAGCCAGAGAAATTTTCTTTCTTTCGGCCGCTTAAAATTGATTCTTCTAATTGTTTCTGAAAAATTGTGCTGCTGGCTTTTTCAATGCTGGCCCAGTAAACTATTTTCAAGGCTCCACGAGTTCCTTGGCGAAAGACTCGGATCGAGATTGTGCCGAAATTTTTTTCTATTTCTTCGATATATCTATCTGCAGTTCTCCAGTTTTTTCCAATATGCGAAGCTATCTCTTGTATTGAACGAGGTTTTGCATAGACAAAATCCTCTATTTTTTTTGTTATACTGGTGTCGAGCATGTTTTTATCAAGCAAGAGAAGTTTTTAAGGGTTTTTGTTTGATACAACACTGCAGACAATTTTAGGTCACAAAAATGTAAGAAGAATACAAGTCTATGAGATTACATGAAACGACTTGATGATTATCTGCAAAGAGAAAGTGAACGAGTTCAAAAATCTAGAACAGACCTGCAATTTTTGCAAGGAATAAAAATACCTCTGAGTATTGTCGACGATGGAGATGGCCGAATATGGTTATATTCTGATGATTACTCGCTAGCAGAAGACTTTCGAGTAAAGAAGAAGTCAAAAGAGATTGAACACGGATCTTCAACTCCTGGAGGAAGTTTCGGTACTCGAAGAGTTATATTATATCTGCAGTTTTTCTTTTATGTAAAAGCAGCAGGAAGAAAAAAAGAAGTCTTGATTGAACATCCAGGATATGAAAACGATAAAAGAATTCTGATCAGGAGTGTTAGAGAAAAATGGGGCTATGGCGATTATTCTGATTATAATTCTAGACAGAATGAATATGTGGAAGTTGAAAAAACTCTTGAATTTTTCAGAAGAAAGGGTGTTCCGGAGAAATTGCTAGAAAAACTTGCGAGAACTGTGAAAGGAATTGAAGAACTTACAATCTAATTAAACAGAGGAGGTAAAAAATGACTGATATAAATTTAATGCCAAGAATACGAGAAAGATATTTGGATTTACAGGCTCTATGTCCGGATCATGAACTTTTAAAATATTTTTATATGAAAGATGGGGAGTTTTGCCTTAATTCTTCTCCAAATAATCAGGTAGTCGAAGAATTTAGAGAGAGGTTTGGTTCAAAAAGACCGACAATCTCTGATCCGAAGATAAAATCTTTTGAAGAATACAGAAGAAATCTCTGTCTCGCGGTTTTTGGAGATTATTTGAGTGCACTAGAAAAAGCAGTACAAAGTATGGTGTCTTCGAGTTGAGAATTTCAGGAATTTATTTAATAAAAATGATAATAAATCGAGTTTTAATCGAGGGGCCGGATTGTTCTGGCAAGAGCACGGCGGTTGATAGAATAAAAAATGCACTTAGATGGGATGCTAAATCTTTGCATCACCGAGGAGTAGATCAGTTTGAGAGATATGTGCGAGAGTATTCGCTAAATGAAAATACTGTGCTGGATCGGGGACATTTTTCCGAAGCTGTCTATGGAGAATTGTGGAGAGGTGGAAATCCTTTTTCAGAAGAAGAGATGAAAATGCTTAATTTCTTTGCTCAAAGAAAATCAGTGATTGTTTTTGTCTGTCCGGCTTTAGAGACAATGAAACAGCGATATGGCCAAAGAAATTTTCAGCAGCAGATAAGTTCAAGCGAGCTGGAATCGTCGAGAAATTTGTTCCAAAAATATTTGAAAGAGGTAAATGTCATTCCATATGAATCTTCGTCGTATCAGGAGTTAGACGAATTAGTAGCAAAGATAAAAGCTCTGGCTGGAGGAAAATAATTTGAAAGTCTATGTTATTCCTACTGAACAGGCTTGCAATGGAAAGTGTGATTTCTGCATCAGTAAATTCCGACGGCCAATTAGTTCTGAATTTTTAGATCCGACTAAACTTGAAAAGCTTGAAAAGTTTAGAAATATTGATCAGATAGAAATAACTGGCGGTGGAGAGCCTTGTCTGAATCCGAGGATTGACGAAATCATAGAAAAATGTTTGAAAATCTCAAAAACTCGGATCTATACAAATGGAACGCTTAATTCCAAGAATAAAAATATAGAGATCTGTATCTCAAGAATACACTATGACGACGGGATAAATGAAAAATTAATGGGTATTAAATATGATATTGAGAAGTTTTCAAAAATAAGAATTTCAAACTTCTCAAAGAAGAACTTTGCAGATATTTCCTCCGGAAATCACAATTATGCAAAGTTCTCTCTAGGAAAATACAAATCATTTGATTTCAAATTAAGCCTGATGCTGCATGGACAAGGAATCAATTCTGCTGAGGAAATTGAGAATTATCTGAACTGGGCCAAGAAGAAAAATGCGAAAAAAGTTGTGATAAGAAAAATTGCATTCAATAATAGATGGGAAAGCTATGAAAATGCTAGAAAAAATAATGTTTTAATTTCTAATAAAGATATTGAAAGAATAAAACAAAAATTTGGCGAGTTTGTGGAATTTGATCTGGAAAGTTGCAATACAAATAACAGCAATATAATAATGAGAGCTGATGGAAATTTTTATTTTGACTGGGATTCTTGTGAACTGATTGGGGATGATGAATTTTTGCTAGCTTATCTGAAAAAAGTTTCACTGACTTCCAGCTGTCTTGGAAGGAAAGTGTCGTCGATAATTGTCAAAGATGGAAGAATCTTGGGAATCGGAAGTAATTCTGGCTCAGATTGTTTAAGGAAAAAAGTCTGCAATAGAATCTTGACTGGAAAAAATGAAGACTATTCAAATTGTCTATGTAATCATGCAGAAGTCAGTGCGATTGAGGATGCGCTCAGACATAGAAATACAATTGAGAATTCTAAAATATTTCTCTATGGCCATTATCGGATCTGTGATCATTGTGAAAAAATAATGAAATTATATAATCTGGAATGGGAGGTGGTAAATTGATACTGACTGGAAATGAAATAAGAAATCAGGTGTTGAAAGGAAAAATACACATAAAGCCTTTTATCGACGAGAATCTGAATCCGAATAGTTATAATTTTCGCTTGGGAGATACTTTGAAAATATGCAAAGAAAAGATCTTGGATTCTGCGAGGCCAAATAGATTTGAAGAAATAAAAATCCCTAAAAAAGGTTTTGTCCTGAGGCCGAATACGCTTTATCTAGGACATACTATGGAGGAGATGGGCTCGGATTTTTTTGCGCCGATAATGCAGGCCAGAAGTTCTGTGGGAAGATTGGGATTGTATATTTATCTTAATTCTGGACTGGGAGATATTGGATTCAAAAAACAGTGGACTCTGGAACTGCATGCGATCCATCCGCTGAAGGTGTATCCTGAAATGAAAGTCGGGCAGATGCTGTTCTGGAAGCCCATGGGAAAAATCACATTGTACGACGGGAAATATAAAAATTCTAAGGGGCCGGAAGTGAGCCAGATCTGGAGGGATTTTAAATCGTAACTAAATCATAGGAGGTAAAAAATGACAAATAGATTAACAGCAGCGATAAATTCTCATAGAAAGAAAGTTGATTCTCAAATAGATAAGGCCAGAGCGCAGGTAGAACGGCTTTTATCACAGACTCTTCTTCCAAATGAACAGGATAAGGTATATGGTCTGTTGAAAGATTTTGCAACTACTTATTTTATCCACGGGATTGCAGAACAATATCCACTGATATCAGAAGATATATTCCAGGAGAGAGTAAGGACAGAATTGACTGCAAAAGATAGGTACGGCAGTCCTCATGAATATGTCACAAAAGTTCCGGTTGTGTTGAAACTTGATTTTGATCAAAAAGGCAAAGATGTCTTTGATATGCATGTCAAAGGAAAAAGAATTGATGTCAGGTCTGAGGAAGAAGATCTGTCAATCAGATGTAGTGTTCCTGAAATTGTTCCAGAAGCAAGAGCGGCGCTTTTAGAGTCCATGGGATTTAATGCAAGATTGATCGCTCAGGCATATAGGGACCCGCTTGTATCGAGAATACTGATGAGAGATAAAATATCGACGAGAGAAATACCAGAACCAACTGATTCGCAATATTCTCTGGTGTGGGCCCCATCAACTTGGGACGCAAGAGTTGTTGAAAAAGATCCGGCGATATTCATGAAATATTTAGGAAGAAACTTTCTCGTCTATCAATGGGATATTCCTGAGGAAAAAAGTCTTGATGTGATGTTGAGAGAATTTAGAGAAGAATTGCCTGAATAAACAAATGTATTTTTTTATTTTTTATTTTTTTATTTATTAAATCTCAATGATTTTTCCTTTGCGGCCAACATTTATCAGCGTCGTCTTTCCGATTTTTTCTTCAAGGCCTTCGGCTTCGTGGATGTGCGCTGAGAGAAATAAATCTGGCTGAAATTCGTCGATGGCCTGGCGCAGGGCCTTGCTTCCTTTTATTCCTGAAAATTCGGCCCGGGTATTCTTGGCATGTAGATGAGATATCAGAATCCGTTTTCTTGTCTTCACTTTTCCAAAATTTTCTCTTAATTTTTTGATTGACTTGGACTCGTCAATATTCATCTGAAAATTTGGATTGCCTACTCCAAGAATACCGACATCATCGTAGATTGCGTATTTAGCGTCGAGGTTTGTTATCCCATAGATCTCTGTGAGAGTATTTGCTTCTAATGTCGTATCCCAATTTCCTGGAACAAAGACGACTTTTTTTCCGATTTTTTTAAAAGGATAAATCAGTCCTTTGGACTCTGTTTGGCCATGGATATCGCCAAGAAGAACTACTAAATCTACATTTTCTTTTTCTGCTTTTTCTGCAAGTTTTTTTGCTAACTCTGAGTCTCCATGCAAGTCGCCTGCGGCGAGGATGCGAAGTTTTTTTTCTTGGGCCATAGAATCATTAAGAAAGATGAATTTTTAATCTTTGTCCTCACCTTCTTTAGGATCGTTCAATTCGTGCCAGACTCTTTTGAAAGCTCTTACAACGTGAGGGCAGTATTTTGTTCCAGAACCGTCAACAATTTCCCCACAAGCTTCTTCAGGAGTTCTTGAACGACCGTTGCTATAGTTTCTCTGCATTGCGTCATAGGAATCTACAACAGTGATAATCCTAGAACCAAGAGGTATTTTTTCTCCTCCAATGCCTAAAGGATAGCCTTGGCCGTCATATTTCTCATGATGCGATAAAATTAATCGAGCAATATCACTCATATCTTGAATTGATTGAAGAATGTAAAAGCCAGCAGCGGCATGGGCTTGAACTATCTTGTATTCATCTGGCGTAAGCTTTCCAGTCTTATCGAGTAAATGATGGGGAATTGTATGTTTCCCAAAATCATGGATAACTGCAGCCCATACAACTTTGGCGAGTTCTGGACTAGTACCGACGAGCTCTCTGCCGATGCGACTAGTGACTCGGCCAAGATGGATGCTATTTAAATGTACTCTGCTTGGATCATCAAAGAAACTAGCGAGATAGAAAATTCTATGTTCTATCTTGTATCCTTTTTGAGTAAGTTCAGTATTAAGAAAAGCTTTTAGCGCTTCGACTCTCGGTCGAATACCTGCATCATCTATGGCTTTTTCTAAATCTCCTTGGTTTTCGGCGGTTAATTTATGTCCTTCTAAAAAATTTGTTTCCATTGAAATATCAAGAAGAAAGAGTTTATATTCATTCACTATTGGCACAATCAATTTTAAAAATGCTCGATAATCTCATTAGAGATGGAAAAAGAAGTGATCGGAGAATTGGGGCCTGGAAAAGAGTTGGATTATCTGAAAGTGTTGAGGGCCTTGAATGAAATCCGATTTCCGGTGGGCAAAAATCTGCTCGTGGATTTTTTGAATGGTGATATGAAAAATCCTTCTATCAAGAAAAATGAACTCTTTGAACTGCATAATTTTGGAGGATTAAAGAAATATTCTGAAGCAGAGATCAAGTCAATGGTCGAGAATCTTATCGCAAATGCGATGATCGACTCAAGTTCACTTATTGGAAATAAATTTGCGCAGGTCCTGGAGATAACATCGAAGGGAAATGAGGAATTGATGAACCCTAGATTGTATAAAAAGAAAATATCAAGTAATTTTGAGATCAGGAAAAGCGAGATAACCAACGAGGAAAAGATCTTATTTCAAGAGCTTGATTTTTTCTTGTCTAGCTATAATGACGAGCAGAAAAAAGCTATTATTTCTGGAAAGCAAAATATTCTTTGCATTGCAGGAGCTGGAAGCGGGAAGACCAGCGTTCTTGTTAAGAGAATTGAGTTCTTGATAAAATTTAAATCAGCAGAACCGAAGAAAATTCTAGCGATCACATTCACTAGAAAAGCTCGTCAGGAAATGGAGTACCGATTGTCAAAGCTAGGGATTGTTGGAGTTCAGGTCGAGACTTTTAATTCATTCTGTGAAAAAATATTGCAGAAATATGGGGCACTTATCTATCATTTGCCGACGAGAGTCATGTCCTATGCTGACAAGATCATGGCGATCAGTTTTGCATTGAATGATATTGGCCTTGACATGGCAAGAGCTACGGAAAGATATTTTTCAGAAAATCAGAGGAAGAATAAGGAACAGCATCAGCTGGGAAATATTTTTATGAATGACTGTTTCTCAGTATTGGAATATTTTAAATCAAAGAACCAAAAACTCGGTGATTTTTCCGAGGGGCTTGATAAACAGAATGCTGAAACTGCCCGAGTGATAGCAAAAGTCTGCAAGAATCTAGAGGAACATATGAATGTGCAGGGATTGAGGGATTATGTTGACCAGATTCTAGACACAATCAATTTCTTCAGTAAAAATAAAACTTTTGTGCCTGAATTTGACCATATTCTCGTCGATGAATATCAGGATGTCAATGCTATGCAAATAAAATTACTGGACTTGCTTGTTGAGAAAAATTCCAAGATAAATATATTTGCTGTCGGTGATCCAAGGCAATCTATTTTTGGCTGGAGAGGAAGTGATATAAAATATATCCTGAAATTTGAGGAAAAATTTGCTGAGGCAGAAATAATTCATCTGGTGAAAAATTATAGAAGCAGCAGCGAGATTGTGAATTTTATGAATCATTCGATCAGGGATATGAAAGTTCCGGATCTGGAAGCGTGCAATTGTTCTGAATCAGAGATAAAACTTCTGGATTTTGATTCTGAAAATGCAGAGTATGAATATGTTCTGAAAAAGATATTGAATTTTTTGAAAAATGGAATTTCAGGAAGTGAGATCTTTGTTTTAGCTAGGACAAATCGGCAGTTGAACGAGTTGTCAAATAAATTTAAAGTTGCTGGAATCAGCCATGTTGTGAAAACTGATGAACTCAGAAAACCGGTTGTGGGCAATGTGGGAGATGTGACGCTTGCGACAATACATGCGATAAAAGGCCTTGAATCAAAAATCGTTTTTCTTATGGGCTGCAATGAGCTGAATTTTCCGTGCAAGGCCTCGGATCATCCTGTGATAGAGATGGCTAAGATGGGAATGTCAGAATATGACAAAGAAGAGGAAGAAAAAAGACTTTTTTACGTCGCTATTTCGCGGGCAAAAGAGAAACTGTTTTTGTCCTATTCTGGGAAAAAGCCAACGTATTTTATCAACGGAGAGATGAAAGAGATGATTGGGTAGTTTTAGGAGTTTGACTAATGAATTTTATAAATTTGTGTTTTTATCCGATAAGTAATGTTTTATTTTTCTTCCATAATCATTCTCGGGGATAAAATTTCTTTTCTCCTGTTCTTTTAGAAGTTCTGTAACTATTCTTGGAACCCTTATCTTCTTGCGCTCACACCAGTCAAATACATTCATATGCCGTTTAGATGAATTGTGATTATTACATGCTAAAACAACATTTTCAACAATATCCTTTCCATCTTTAGATTGAGGAATTATATGGTCAAATGTTAACCCGGATTCTTTAATACAATAAGCACATCTGTTCCCGTCTCTTTTTCTTATATATTCTTCTTGTTCTCGAGTTAACTGACTATCATATCCTCTCTTTTTCCTTTGATATTTCCTTGCGTAACTTCTATATTTGTTTCTATATTCTGGTTTTTTCCGTCGTTCTAGAGTATATTTTATTCTCTCGGTACGATGTTTATCATAACTTTTATGAGCAATCTCTATTCTTTCTTCCGGAGTTTTTTTAAGCCAGCTCTTACGAGAACTTAACTCGTTTTTTGCTTTAATTTCCGGTTTTGAATATCTTTCTTTATAATATTTCTGCCCTTGAAGACTGTGATATCTCTCTCTACTTCTGCTTCTCTCCAAATTCGGATGTCTCCGATAGTATCTCTTTCTATTTTCCCGACTCTTTCTTTTTCTCTCTTCTCGTTCTTCAAGAGTTTCGGTTTCTAATCTCTTTTTATGATCCACTGCCTTCTTCTCTCGTATCTCTTCTCGATGCATTTCTCGAGAATGTTTTTTATTACAATAAGTGGAGCAGTAATTTTTATAAGGGTGCCTTTTATCAGTCTTAAATTTCTTTCCGCATAGCAAACAAACTTTTTCCATTTATAGTAATAGGCACAATGGTTTTAAAATCTACCTTTTGATGATATTCTTATTTTTTGGAAGTTTTCAAGAGCTTAGCATTGAAAAAATATAAAAAACAGAATAAACTAAGTTATTGATGATAGATGCTAAAGAGTTATTAGAAAAACCAGAGATTATAACTGTAGCAAGTGAAAAAGAGATAAAGGAGATACTTGAAAAGGCTGAGAAAAAACTCGGAAAAATGCCAAAGCTCGTTGAGGTAGGGAGATATAGAAAAGTTGTTTTTGTGGGAGATATTCATGGAGATTTCGACGCTGTCAAGCAAGTCTTTAGAAAATATTTTGATATTGATACTTGTTTGGTCTTTTTAGGAGATTATGTCGACAGAGGATCGCAAAGTGAAGAGTGCATAAATTATCTCTTGGCCATGTTCTGTGAATTTGATAATGTTATTTTATTAATGGGAAATCATGAGGCCTGCCCGGTTATAGCCTGTTGGCCAAATGATTTTTGGATGCGGGCTCGAGAGAGAAAACTTGAAAAAGATTATGCAAAGACGCTCACAAAATTGCCACTTGCGGTTTCTGTAGGAGATATTTTGGCTTTGCATGGGGGCCTGCCGAATGTCGAGAGATTATCAGAGATAGAAAATATAAAAATTTCCGAGGAAGATGATAGATTTCACGCGATTATCTGGGATGATTTTGAAGATGCGAAGGGAATGTCGCTGGGAGTTGATGCAGGAACGGGGAGAAGAAAATTTGGAAAAGATTATTTCAAGATAATCATGGAAAAACTTGGGAAGAAAGTTCTTGTAAGGGCGCATCAGCCAGATGTAAAGGGGACTATATTCGACGATAAATGCTTGACTTTACTGACTTCGGCGAGCTATTCTGGACGAGGAAATGTAAAGGGAAGGATTTTGGCGATCGCTGATATTAGGAAAAAGATTGAGAGTGTGAAGGATTTGAGGATTGAGGAGATTTGAGTTCTGTTGAGAATCGTATAAATGATATTATTGCGCTTCGCGAATATAAAAGTCGCTTAGCAGCGACGGACGATTGAGTAATTGATAACTTAATTTGATAAGCTTATTAATTTGAATTAAGAGTTTAATTTATTATTGAGAAATCTTATTAGAAATAAAAATTAATAGGTAGGATGATAATCTAATTCTTCTACTTCTGCAGGTTTTGGGCCGTAATGTTTCCTGTATTCTTGGCATTGATAATATTTTTTATCAC
>CAYHOV010000016.1:0-18810 GCA_964358615.1 Candidatus Woesearchaeota archaeon
TATGATTTCTTCAGGAGAAGAGTATAAAAATGGAAAGAAAATTAAAAGTTAAAGATTCGATTTATGTATTAAGAGAAAAACAAGATAAATATGTATTTATTTTTACAGCAACAAGAAGGATAAAAAGATTTTCAGTGGACTCTTTAGTTCGCGATGTAATAGATGCTTTAGATCCCGAAGCAACAGAATCTGAGATAGTTAAAAAATTATCTGGACAATATAAGAGGGAAGATATATCCTCATGTATCGGTGCTCTAGAAGATGAAGGCATAGTTTGGAGGTACGACCCTGCCCAAATAAAAGGACAATATGACAAACAGATATTATTTATCGGGGAATTAGCGAATTCTTGGGAAGAGACTATCGCTCTTCAAAGAAAGATTGAAAATTCTTCGATTGCGGTTTTTGGAGTAGGAGGAATTGGAACTTGGATAGTAAATGGTTTACACCAAATAGGCGTAGGAGAAATAAAGATTTCTGATCCAGATACAGTAGAAAAGAGCAATCTTAATAGACAACTATTTTTCGATTCTCAAGATATTGGAAAATACAAGGTTGATGTTGTTAAATCAAAACTAGTAGATGCTAAAATAATTCCATTCAAACGAAGAGTACAAGATGGAGAAAATCTTGACGATATTGTAAGTGGTTGTAATTTTTTAGTAAACTGTGCAGATAATCCTTCTGTTGCAGAAACTAGCAGAATAATAGACACTTATGCTAGAAGGTATAATGTTCCTTATTGTGTTTCGGGAGGCTATAATCTTCATCTAGGCATGGTCGGCCCAATTATTGTTCCGGGAGTAACTCGCTCATTCAATGAATTTTTAGAATATCAAAAAAGAAATGATCCATTGAAAGGATTAAAAGTAATCAAAGATATAAGTCAAACAGGAAACTTGGGCCCCATTGCGGGGGCAATAGCAAACATTCAAGTAATGGAAATTTTCAAATTTTTAACTGGAAAGGGGAAAGTAAATTTTAATAGATTTGCTGAAGTTAATTTTATGGATTTCGGAGTAGAATGGAGAAATTTTTAAAATTACAAACAATGTATAATATCAACAAAAGTTATCAGATAAATTTATAATAAAAAGGATCATACAAAAATCATGGAACAACCAAACGAAACCTGCATCTTCTGTAAAATCATAGATGGAAAAATGCCCTGCCACAAAATCTGGGAAGATGAAGCTCATCTGGCATTTCTCTCAATTTTTCCAAACACTCCTGGTTTTACCGTCGTAATTCCAAAAAAACACCATCCTAGCTACGCTTTTCAAGTCCATGATGAAGTATTAAAAGATCTAGTTCTCGCAGCAAAAAAAGTCGCATTGATTCTTGATGAAAAATTAGAAGACGTAGGCCGAACAGGGATGATCTTCGAAGGTTTTGGCGTCGACCATCTTCACGCAAAACTATTTCCCATGCATGGGACAAAGATGAAAGACTGGAAACCAATAAAATCCGATGTCGATAAATTTTTCGAAAAATACGAAGGTTACATCTCATCCCACGACCACAAAAGGGCCGACGATGCCAAATTAGCAGAGCTAACTAAAAAGATCCGAGAAAAATAAAAATATCTAACACAAAACATGGCCGAAGAAGTTAATGAGAAAAAAATGATCAAAGAATTGATCAAACTATATGAAGATTTCTTAGACAATCCAAAAGATGATCAAGTTATATCTCGTTTAATTGCCTACGATCGAATATATGGCGGTCTTGCTACAGATCATTATCAAAAATATATCTCTCCGGTTCTCTTTAATGCAATCGGAGCGCTTTCGAGCATATTTCAATACGGTATTTGGAATGATGAGGACCATGAAGCATTTTCCAATGAAAAGCTGATAAGTGTTGCTAAAGAGACATTAAAAGAATTAAAAATCGCCGAGGCCAAAATCAAACCATGATAAAACTCACACCTTTCATCGCCCAGAAATTCGCAAAAGAAAAAATTTTAGAAATAAAAAAAGAAGAGGATCGTGAATTTGTATTGATTCATACAAAAACCGTCGTAGAATGTGCTAAATTACTCGGAGAAAATCGAAATATTGACCTAGATCTTCTAGAGATCGCCGCCTGGCTTCATGATATCGGCTATTCTCAAGAAGGCCATGCACAGCTCGCATTAAAAATTTTAGAGAAAGAAAGATTTGAGATTAGTGAAAATTTAAAAGACTGCATAATTAATCATGGCACAAAAGGAAATCCGCTATGCGAAGAGGCCAAAATTCTGAAGATTGCCGATAAACTAAGCATGGTAAATCCAGAGATGCTAAAAATTATTATAAAATATTCCTTGAAGAAAAATAAAGATGAAAAAGAAAAAGATCTAGAATTTATCAAAGTAATGGTAGATTTAGGAATTAAAGGATTGAAAGATCTATAAAAAAATGATAAAAACAATAATGTTTGATTTAGGAGAAGTATTTTTTACTATCAATCATAAAAAACTCGACGAAGAGATGATAGAAAAAACAGGAGTGACCATAAGGCCGGCCAAAGGCACTCACCATGATTTTTATGTAGATTTTGTCGCCGGCAAAATATCTATAGAAGAATATTTTGATAATCTGCGAAAAGCAGTGAATAGCGACGCACCAATCGAACTATTGAACAAAGTTTACAGCGAAGCCTACATAAAATACAGCATAATTGATCAAGGGATGCTGGAATTAGCAAAAAAATTAAAAAATAAATATCAATTAATATGCATTACGAATACTAATTTGCTTCATAAAAATATAAATAAAAAAAGAGGATTAATGGACGTATTTGATAAAGTTTTTTCTTCTACCGAGGCTAAGAGATTAAAAGATACTAGCTGGTTTAAAGATATACTCTTAGAATTAAAACTTGAAGGTTCTTCCTGTATTTTTATCGACGATTCAAAAGAAAATGTAGCTGCTGCAGAAGAAGCCGGGATAAATCCAATTTTATTTGTAGATGAGGCAGACCTTATCTCCGATTTAGCCAAATTTAACATTTATCCTTAGTTAAATATGAATATATTTTATTTTTTTATCTGAAAAATCGTGAATATAAATTCCTGTTCCTTATATCCGCCGATATTGACCAATTCAAAACCCATTTGATTATCGATTATCCCTGACGTCTTCATCTGCCGAGAATCAACAAGTTTTATTTTAGATTCATCGTCGCCAAGATAATCAATTATCCGGTTGAACTCTGCTGAGCCAAAATTCAACAGCGCATTCTTCTGAGTTATATACTTCAGCAAAAATAATATCAGTGATTCCTGATTCATGAGCATCATCTGCAAAAATTCCCTGCCCAGCATTTCCCCATAGTTCTCCAGATAAGATTTTTCTAAAAAACTCAAGACTTCTGCATATACTTCAGAAGAATATAAAAAAGTCGGCGGTAAAATCGCATAGGTAAACGAGTCATTATTTTTCTCTCTTATTTTGGCCATCGCACCAAGATCAAACAGACTTTTCATAAGCCGATATCTCTTGCTATAACTAAATTCTTCTTCAAATTCACGCTCTTTTTTTGTTAACAAAAGATAATAAGCCCTGCCTTCATCAAAACCCAAAACATCTGCCAATATTTGCTGAGCCGCTTTCTCGATTAACAGACTATCCTCGTTTTTCTTCATATAGACTCCTAACTTATAATATCACTAAAACTTGTTTGTATATATACGCTGCTTTCAAAGAAATCCTGAGTGCTTCAGGAAAATCCTGAAACTAACCCCATTCCTTCGTGTCAAGCACGAATAATTCTCCTGAAACAGAAAATTAAATCTTAAAAATAATTCCTGAAACACTGAAACAGAAAACTATTTATACTTCAAATACCTTAAAATCCCATGGACGAGACAAAACAAAAAATAATCTCGTTATTCAAGAACAAGCTCGAGCTTTCAACAGCAGAGATTATTTCTGAACTTTTACCAGAGTATGGTTTACTAAAACAAAAAATAGATATTTCTTCAAAAAGAAAACTCGCCCAAGCCCACAGAAAAATACTCTACCACATCAATGAATTGGTGAAAAATAGTGTACTGCGTTTTACTCATTTCGGAGAAAAAGGCCTAAAATTCTTTACACTCGACCTGAGCGAAGGCGAGCAGATAACAGAGTTCTCTACAAAGTACAAGAAAAAAATAATTGCATCCAGGCCCATAATGCCCACCCTGCCCATAGAAAGCTATGAAAATCAGGGGATCGTCCTGAAATTCGAGCCAGAGACCTGGATAGACAAATTAAACTCCATAGTCATCATGTGCGAAAAAATCCCAAATATCGACAATCTAGAAAAAATATTCGAAAAAGCACTTGAGATTGTAAATGATTCAATCTGCCTTGAGAACTTTGAGAAGATCCTAGAACAGTCGACTTCAGAAGATATAATAAAATTCCTGGAAAAAATAAATTATCAATGCAATGATTGCAGAAAAAAAGTTAGCTGTATCATCGACCTAGGCCACATGAAAAGGACAAATTTTCCAGAGATACTCGAAAAAACAATTAACTCTAAAAATATTTTATTTATTTATGACCTTAACGCCGAAGAAGTTCAGGAACATTTTGGGATTCTTTCAGACATACTGACAATCTACATAAATAATAAAAGCATAATCTATATCAAGAACAAGCGCCTGCAAAAATCCACATACTATCTGGGGACAGCTGGCCCCTACTGTTTCTCAGATAAAGAAAGGCCTGAAAAAGAGAATTGCCTGACAATAGCCTGCGCCCAGTCTTCACTGATTGTCGACGTGGAAAAGTTTTACTCTCTCTACGGCCTGGACATTGAAAAATTCTCCCAGCTCATGATAAATATCTCCAAATCATTTCTCTCAGCAAATTCGCTACAAAGAAGAAAATCTCAGGAATATTTCCAGAATTTGATATCGCTGGATAAGAAAAATGAAAAAGAATTTCTTGAGTTTTCAAAAAACTATATTCGCTTTTGGAATTTTGGCCTTCTTCAGCCAGGACTTGACCAAAAGTTAGTATTGAATATGATCAGCGAAGCAAAGAAAAAAATAGACCAATTTTCAGCATCAGAAGAGACAATCTACAAATGCTGCGGCATGCCTACTCGTTTTAAGATCGCGCTTTCCTGCGCATTCCATACTTCTGTTAAAAAACTGAGCGAAGCAAAATATAAGCCCCTGGAGATAAACAACATCGACGAGCTTTACAAGCCAAAAACAAAAAAAGAGATAATCGACAAAGAACAGGTCACCTCTCTTTTCGACGGAGGAAACGATATAACTTTTCACCGTGGAGGAAATTTTAACTCAGCAGATGTTGTTCGCGAAATATCTGTGATAATGAACACCTATAAAATGCCGCTATTTTCCTATAATTTTAAAAATATTAAAGGAGATTCTAAAATCTCATCCTACCTATAATGGAAATAATCGGAAAAACAGCAGAAGAAGTATGGAAGAAAATGCTAAAGGCAGTTATGGGAAATGGCCAAGGATTCGTCGACAAAAACCAGCGGAATTGTAAAGAAGTGTTGAATCTTATTGCGACAATAGAGACCACAAAAGAGATAACCCGGCCAATGGAGATCCTGAGCAGTTTCAAAAAATGGGTCTACCCTTCGGTCGAGGAATTAAGATCCTGCATGCTGGAGAAAGAAGATGTTCCAGGATATTATTATCACTATGGTTCTCGGGCATTTGATTACAACGGAATAGATCAGATAAATGATTACATCATCCCATTGCTGAGAAAAAATCCAAATTCAAAACGAGCGATTTTAGTTTTCTATGGCCCTGAAAAAGATACTCTGCCGCTTAAAAAAGAAACACCAGGCATGGTGATGATGAACTTTAATCTGAGGAACAAGAAACTGAATATCACGACGGTGATCAGAAGCAATAATCTATTCTTTGGATGGCCGGGAAACATAGTTCAGACCTATATCCTGGCAAGCTATGTAAGCAAAGAACTCAACATCCCTCTCGGAAACATCAACACAATATCAATTTCAGCCCATGTTTTTGAAGATCAATTTGAAGACATAAAAAAAGTACTTGGAGAAAATTAACATGCTCCAAGTCAAATTCACCTTTGACAAAGGGAAAAAGAAAAAAGATTTTAATATACTTTTAGAAAAATGTATAAAATTTATTAAAGAGAAAAAATAAAATATCGTATTAACTATGGATTTCGGACAAAAATTTGAACCAAAAGGAAATAGAATCATTCATGGAGCTGGACAGAGTATTGAACAATTTAGAAAATATTGGAATGTCACAGAATATAATAAACCTTTAGTCTATATGGCTTATAATCGGATAAATGATATTCAAGAAAAATTCCCTAGGAAATTAAAAGAGCTATGTTCAATTGATAAAAAACTCTGGTTACAATTAGGGCTAAATTTAAAGCCAAAAGGAGAAAAAGAGAAATGCAGAGAAATTGTTCAGGGAAAATATGATAAAGAGATAGATTTTTTAGTTAAAACCTTGAAGAATTTCAAAAATCCTGTTTTTTTGAGAATAGGATACGAATTTAATAATCCGACACATAACTACAAACCATCCGAATTTATCCAGGCATGGAAATATATTGTTGATTTTTTTAGAAAAAATAAAATAGATAATGTTGCTTTTGTATGGGATGCTTGTACTGCATTTAATAGAGACCTGCGCGAGATTATGATTTATTATCCTGGAGATGAATATGTTGATTGGTTTGGTAATAATCTATTTGGAATTCAACATTTCAAAGATAACGAGGACAAAGTAACAGAAGGTTTTGCAGAAGAGTCTGAACTACATAGAAAGCCATTGATAATATGTGAATCAAGCGCAACAAAAAGCGGCGTACTCAAAGGAAAAGAAAGTTGGGATTTGTGGTTTTATCCTTTTTTCAAGTGGATCAAAAGCCATCCTGTTACAAAGGCTTTTTGTTATATTGATTGGGATTGGGCTGTGGATTGGAAAATTCCAGAATGGGGAAATTGTCGGATTGAAGAAAATTTATTTGTGAAAGAGAAGTATATACAGGAACTTTCAAATAAAGAATATATTCATGTCCATAAATCTAAAACCACATTCTTTAGAATGTGGTCGTAGCGTTACTATTTTAGATTTTGGATCATCCAAAAAACAAGGGGCTTTACAAACCGCACCTTTTAAGGTGCGGTGCCCCATTGTTTTTTTGATTTTAAAGATGTTTCTAAATTCAGAGTATAAACCAAAATATTATAGCCGCTGATTATTTTTAATTCAAGAACTTTTTATATCTATTCAATCACAACGTTATCCCATAATCCTTCGCATCAGAAATCTTTTCCGCATGCTGGTCCATTCTTCCGCTCAGAAGACAATCAAAACAACTATGTATCGACCCGTCTTTCTCCCTTACGGTTCCAGTATTATTGCATTTTGGGCACACACTATTCTCATTTGCCATGCCCTAGCCAAGAAGAACAGCTATATAAGCATTATGCAACTAGAAAACATATTTATACCCTCCATTACCGAATTTTATAACATGGATCCAAGAAAAAGAAAAATTTATTCCTATGTAATTCCCACCGACGACGGCTCTGCACCAAATCCCTATTGGGGAATATGTACTCTGGCAATCTGTAAGCCTGCGATAAGAAGAACAGCACGGCCAGGAGATTGGGTCATCGGAACTGGTTCCAAAAGATCTCCGCTCGGAGATATTTCTAAAAAATTAGTCTATGCAATGCAAGTCGAACAGGTCGTAACAATGAAAACCTATGATCTCATCTCTCGAGTTATAGATTCTAGAAAAATACCTTGTTTTGAGACCGAGCAAAATTCTTTAGATCTATTCCAGATCCTCGGAGATTGTATCTATGATTTTAGCGGATCAAGATCAAACCCTCGTCAAAGAAAAGGAGTTCATATTCGGGATAATAAAAACAAAGATCTGAGAGGAGAAAACGTATTGACGTCTTCAAATTTTTATTATTTCGGAGATCGGCCCATTGACATTCCTTCAATCTCTCTGCCCACAAATCCTTCTAAAAACCTGCAAGATATAATAAAAAACAACGAAGGACATAGAAAAATCGAAGACGAAGAAACAATAGAACTTTTTGAAAACTGGCTTGCAAGTTTAAATCTTTCTCCAGGATTATATGGAAATCCTCAGATGCTCCTCAAAGTTTATAGAAATTTAATGAGTCGTGGCCTGATTAAAAAAAGAAATTCTATTAGGATGATCTGAATATTTCTACAGGAGGAGTTTTCATTAATTTGTTCCAATCAATTTCTCCTTTCCGAGATTTTAGATAATCTTGAACAATATAGTAACCAATAGAATAGCCCGACCACCGAGGATAACTACCTCCTCCGAAAAAAACTTCCTGCCACAATTCACTATCGCGACTATCTAATTTATCTTCTAATTTTTTCAAAATACTTTTTGCATCTTTTCGAGAAATAGCCTTTGTCCACCGAGCTCGCTCACCGCCGATCATTGCTTCTCTAAAATGTTCAGCAAGACCCTCAAATACAAAACCCTCGGCCAAAGTATAATTTCCCTGCAGATAATAATCCGAGATAACATGAGCCAATTCATGGACCTCAGTATTTCCCAACATTTGTCTCTCATAATTTTCACCCACAGCCATAAAAATCGTATTCTTCGTCGGCGAAACTCCTGCACATCCGCCCATATTTTTAATCACAAATCGATCGAAAGTGGGAAAAACATATATCTGCAGTTTTTCGCGGACAAATCTGCTGCATTTTTTTAACGAGTCTTTCAAAGTTTCAGCTATTTCTCTCCTAGTTTCTTTACTCATGTTAAAATCATAAAGACCCTCTTGCATACTATACATTAAAGTTTGTGGTTTGTTCGTTGGGTCTTTGTGAGACAGAGGATAAAAAGAGTCAATGCAACTAATATCTGCAATTTTATCTCCTGTATCAAATTTTTTCTCTTTTTCCTCGCCAAAAACCGCCCAGTTCAAATACTCTCTCAGATCTTCCTCAGAATCATAACCTGCATAGAAACCATTAGTCGCAACAGCTTCTAGCAAACTTTGAATTACTTCTTCCCGAGATTTTCCTCTGAAATTGCTTAGATTTACAAATATCTCTCCAAGTTTTCTACCTTCAACATCGACGTCAAATTTTTCCATGATTATTCATAAAATTATCAAGATATAAGCTTTTTCTTTTCACATTCAATAAACTTTATATATCTCTTTTCCCCCATAGAAATATCAAAATGAGGATCAAAAAATATCTATCCTATCTCATACTCCTGTTTTTTATAACTTTTCTAGTTTTTACAGTATTTAATATCACAGGCCTAGGAGTCGTAAATCAATCGATTGTAGTTTCAAAAAATATTACTTCTTCTGACCAGATCCGTCCCTGCGGCTGCGAATGTAGTCCTCCTGCAAAAGTCCTCATGATTCTCGACGATAATAATCATGGCGAGGATGTCCAAGATTTCGACAAAATTTACCAAGATTTAAAATTACTCGGTGCAGATGTAACAAAAATAAACGAGCCAACAAATGGTTTGACCTATGATATGATAAAAAATTATCAATTAGTCTGGTTCTCCAATCCTGGTTGGTCAATCGATGATCCATCGACAATCGACGCACTTCAACAGCATCTTAATAATAACAAACCAGTCATCTTCCAAGGCGACGACATGACCTGGTCCATGGACCACAAGTTCGATTCAAAAGTCGAGGATTTCACAGGATTAAAAAATGTGAACAATGGCCAAGACTCAGACTACAAAGTTATTTTTTCAGACCGAGAACATCCGCTGTTAAATTTGCTGAAAGGCCAACAGATAACTTATAAAAATGATGATATTGATTCGAGTTTAATATCTAAAGACGATGTCGCAATCCTTGCCTATGCCTGGAATCTACAAAATCCAACGGCATACAAAGGCCCCGCGATAGTCTTAAGAGATTTCACAGAGCAGAATAAAGGTGCATTGCTCGTCGTTTTGATGACTTTGACAGAAATAGAACCTGAGTCAAAAAGAGAAGCTCTTGTTTCAAACATTGTAAATTGGATGCTGATAAAAACTCAAAACTGCATCTGTCCTGAAAGTGTCTGCGGAATCGGCTATGAAAAATTCCAGAATGGGGCCTGGAGCAGCTGCATAATTCCTCAACCTCAAGCCGAAGTCTGCGACGGATTAGATAACGACTGCAATGGCCAGATTGACGAGAAACTGACAAAATGCTGTGAATCCAAAGACGTCAATGGCAAAGTGACCTGCGTCGGCATCGAGAAATGCGAAAAAGGAAAGTTCACCGAATGTCTTTCAACCGACGGCAAAGTCTGCCCTGTAAATCAAAGTTCTTATCTTAGAGTTTAATTCTTACCGACAAAATAATAATATTCAAATATTCCTTCCGGAGTTTCTAAAGAAATTTTCCCTTTTTTCATCTCTATAAAAAATTTATTGAATTCTGGATAAACATGTCGATCAATTACAATAAATATGCCCCCATTATTCAAAGCAGATTTAATTTTTAATAAAATACTTGCTAATTGGTCTCCCTTAAAATAATCCAAAGACATTGTCTCGAATATGACATCAAACTTTTCTTTTATTTCATCTTTAGTTAAATCAGCGACGATAAACTTAGAATTTTTAAGATTTTCTTTTGACTTTGCGATTTTTAGTTCTTCTTTAGAAATATCCAATAAAGCCGTATTTTTATATCCAGCATTGACAATACCTTCTGTGACAATCCCAGTTCCAGCACCAAGATCCAAGATCTTAGAATTTTTATTTATTTTTAGCTCTTTTAAAAAATCGAGTATTATCTTAGCCATATTTTTATTTTGAGGGATGTAATTTTCATAATCTTTAGCGATTTCATCATAATAATTTCTATAATCTTCAGAAGTATTCTCCAAAGGAAAGAAATAATCCCTAAAATACCGTCGATACCAAAAAGCTTCATTATTGAATAATATTTTTACAAAGATTATCGTCTTGTCTAGGATTATCCTTACCCAGGACGGCCTTTTTTTATTATTTTTATCAAAATCAATTTCAGGCTGCTTATCAACGCTTTCAGATTTATATATCTTATCCAATTTTATCATGATTATTCTGATGATTTTCGATTTAAATATCTTTTAGATTATCTTCTCTTTCTTAAAAAATAACTCGCGTTTTATGGCCCTTTGCAGGACATTTTTTAATTCTTCTTTATCAGAATCCCAATTTATTTTTTTTATAAACTCCTCAAGACCTATCCATTCAAAATCATCATGCTCTTCATTTAATACTATCTTATCTCTTTTAACCAAAGCAAAAAAATTATTCTCCAGATTATCTTCGCCACCCCAAGAATATCTTGAGCCCCATTTTAGATCAAGAATTTCAGGTGTCTTGAGATTAGTCTCTTCTTTTATTTCTCTTTTAACAGCGTCGATCGATGATTCGCCTGCTTCAACACTGCCAGTTATCGTGAACCAGCCACCATTTCCATGTTTTGGATGAGGTTTACTATGCAATATCAAAAATTCTTTCCCATCAAATACAAAAACAAGTATTTTTTTGTTCATAGAATATTTAATCAAGAGATGTTTAAAATATTATCCTAGGCCACCCTAAACTGGCAATAACCCGCACCCGACGCCAAACACTTCTCTTCAACACAATCGACCTGTTTCTTGAATACAAAAGAAAAAATTCCAGCCAATATTCCTGCAGCGATCATATCGACGCTCTCACTGGATTTTTTATATTTCTTAAGATATTCCCGAGCGATTGTTGAATCTCTCAAGATCAGGCTTGCGGCCTTATTTTCATTGTCTAATTTGACTATCTCCAGATTTCCCAGACCATAGACATTGAACAGTTCCTGCAGCGTCGTCAAAGTTCCCTGGTCAGTTTTTCCTATCTTTGCCCCAAGTTTAGCGATGCTGTCTAAAAAAACATCTTTTACATTCTTATATACATCTGCATATTCCACAGCCTGAGAAATATTTTTGAACGAAGAATCTTTCAAGACTTCATATAATTTTCTCTGGTCTATCTTCTGGATCTCAAAAAGCGCCAGAGCATCGAGCATTACATAATTATTTCCAAGAATATCGACCTTACCTTTATCAATGCCGAACTGCCTTACAAACATTAATTTCTGCAAAAATGGGCTTATCATGTCATACCTCTCTCTCGATTAAATATGTATTCAAACTTTATAAATCCTTCTTTGGTTTTCAGTTTTTTCTCGTTGAATTTACTAAAACTCTCCAGCGATTTCAAGACCGCGGACTTGAATTTTTCAGCTCTTTCCTTGCTATCAAAAAACGCTTCAAGACAGCTAGTGCCGAGGCTGATTTCCATAAAACCGCCATTCTTGAATAAAAATCTTTCATAGATATCTTCTCCAAAAAAATCCATGCCCAGATACCAGATGACATCTCCAAACTTTGCTTCCAACCTGGCTACAAATTTTTGCAGTTCTTCATTTTCTTTTCCGATTTCTTTGAAGCTTTTTGCAGAGAACGGCAGTTCTGCCTGGATCTTAAAAAATCTCTCGCTAGATTTTTCCTTCCCATAATCACTTCTTATTTCAGAAAATACTTTATTTTTTTCACGCATTTTTATCCTCCAAGTTTATCTATTTCTCTCTGCGACCTCCTCTTTGCAGCCCAATCTCTGAATAATGCAAACGCACTGCTTGTCTCTACACTCTCGATAATATGATCTTGAACATCTCTCTTATCTTTTGGTACACTTAAATTTATTGTTTCAATAAATTTTTTCTTGAACTCATCCTTAGATTTTTTTTCAGAGAAATGTGCATTTATGACAACCGGTGCGTTTAATTGTATCTCTAAAAATCCTTTTTCCATCAGGAATCGGATAGTATTTTCTTTCTTGCCTACAAAGATCAATTTCCCGACCTTTCCTTTTAATGTTTCCAAGAAAAACTCTATTCTTCCAGCATTTACCTTTCCTTTCTCGTCGACAAAATGGAATTTATTTCCAGTATCGATGATTGCGACAATATAATGCCTCAACCTCATCAGGAAAAATGGCACTAGAAGCGATAATAGCCACAGCCAGCCTAGCCAGACTGCACTGCTAGCAACTGCAACAGCAGTAACGCCTGTCGCAACAACAACCGGAACAGTTAATTCCTCGGTTAATGTCTTTGTTTTAGTACCTGTACTTAGATTATTCGACCGATCAATGCCATTTTCAACACTTTTCCAATACTCCTCTTCACTGACACAATTTGAATCACATATTTTTTGGACAATCTTATAACATCCCTCTTCAAGCACACAATTTTCCACATTGTTTGAATTTCTCTTCGGATAATCAGCCGGATTACAACTGTCTTGGCATTTATTATAACAATAGCCATCCTGGCAGACCTGACCCGCGTCGCAAAGAACAGTCAAAAATTGTGTCCACGAAACACAGGCAACACCGCTAGCCGAAGTACAGTTTCTTATTTTGTATGAATTAACGTCGACACAAACTCTTTCAATCATATTGAAAGTGCAATTTTGTTTATCAGATCTAGTTCTTCCGCAATTCGAAGTGCAAGTCCTATTTTGACTGCTATCTTGGCAAGTTCCCCAATCAGTGCAAGTCCATGTCGTATCAGAACATCCTCCACCCCCGCCTTCACCGCCACTCACAGGCGCAGACGAAACAGTCAGTGTTCTCGTCGTCGAGTTTCCTCGATTATTCGCAGAATCAGTACAATTGATGCTCCAGGTATGATCTGCAATAGAAATTCCCGCGTAATAAATCCCTACATTGACATTTTTTGCGACCGAAGTTAAATTTCCAACAACAGCACCATCAAGTACTAAACTGCAATTTACCGAGCTTTGATCAGAGATATTGAATGTAAAATTATACTCGCTTGTCGTCGAGCTTGTCGCATCTGCCGGCGCAATTAAATTTATCGACGGGCTGATTGTATCTGTCCAATTTATCGAAATATTTACACGTCCGGACTGTGCATTCAATCCTGTTGAAGAATTTGCAAAAGCCCAGAACTCATAGGTGCCTGACTGATTTGTAGCATTCACATACCAATAGACAATGCAACTCGAACCTGCCGCCATATTATTCAAACAAGAAAAATGAGTGCTGTTCAGTGGATTGCTCATGTTTGTGTAAAAAGGAGTAGCACCTGTCGTCGTGCTTACCAAATTGCCGACGGCAAATCCAGTCATAAAATTTGAAACAGATTTAAACGCAGACCATAATCTTTGAAAAAAAGTTTTTTCTTCTACTATTCCGCTTCCTAATCCTACTGCTTCAGGATCCAGACTTACATTTACATTTCCGCAGCTCGCACCAGAACACGAAACATTCACAGTGAAATTAAAAAATCTTCCATAGCTCACATTGACATTTGTCGTAGGATAAACCAAAGATACATTCAATGTCGCAGAAGGCGGAGTATAATCCACAGTCAATCGCGGTCTATCAGAGCTCGACGCTGTTTCATGGGATCTAATATCAGAATACCAAGTTAAGCCCGCACCTTCAACAGCATCTTTTATGCAAATTCCAAAATAACCACTAGATAATTGATTTGCAAGGTCTGTATTTGCCTGAGCACCGAGAGTAAAACTAATTGATGCTCCATCTGCAAGAGGTCCAAGAGTTGCATCATCATTGATATAAACAGATCCAGAAGCACAAGCAGCATATAAATTTGCAGCAGTATAACTAGTACTAAAATCTGCTAACCTTAAAATATCATAAAGTCTAGCAGCTTCTCCTGCACCAGTATCTTTATAGATTTGTAATTGAACACTATTAATTGTCGAACCAACAGGAATTATCGAAGTATTAAAATCAATAAAAGATCTCCATATATTTCCTGCAGATTTACCCACTTTGATAATCGTAGCAGTATCATCTAAAGAGAATAATTGATTTACTTCTCCATCTCTATAAGATCCTGTTTGATTCATCTCAATAATCACACTAGCAGCCGGAATAAATTTTAACAAAAAGATTGATATAAAAATAAATAAAAATATTGTTTCAGTTAAATACTTCTTTTTTATCACCATCTATAGATTGATTATTATGCCTCTTAAAAAAAGAGTAAAAGACCTATATAAATATTATGTTGCTTTACTGATTATCATCATATATTTTTCTGAATATTGGCCACAATCCATCATTGATAGGGTCCCCAAAATCGATAGTTTCGATTGCATTAAAATATTTTACATGACCATCTGTAAAAAGAGCGTTTACACCATCTTTATGATGTCTAATCCATTCTGCAAATAATGCTCTCCGATTATCATTTCTTGCAAGAACAAGATTAACATTTGCAACAGCGCTTGTCGAAGGCATATTGCTTCCTGCTTTTAGATAAGAAGAATAAGATTCTCCTAATGGAAAATTAGGTCGCCCATATAATGTAGACTCTGCAGAAAGAGGATTTCCAGCACCATCATCCTGATTTCTCGCATTCGGACACCACATAACACCCAGATCAATATGTCCTGATTTGACCATCGGACCAATATCCCAAGGTTTTCCTCCAGAAGAAATAACATAAGAAGCATCTCCTCCTGGTTGAAAATTAAAGGGCATTTTTCCATCACCCTCGTCACAATACTGTGTGACTCCAATTCCAATTTGCTTCTCATTTCCACTACAGCTCGATCTTCTTCCTTGTTCAATAGAATTTTCCAACGCAGGTAACAGCATCCCTGCCAATATCGAAATTATCGCAATAACCACCAAAAGCTCGACGAGAGTAAATCCTGCTTTCTTTCCTTGTTCTTCTAATTCTTTGCCTTGCCATCCTGCTTTCTGGGCTTTCTTTGCAAATTTCACCATTGGACCAGAAGCACTGAGTCCCCTCTCGCTCAATGCTCTTTCCAAATCACCTTTTCGAGCCGAAGGATGCTGAATAATTTTTGGATCATAATGTGAATTTCTAGAACTATAATTAACTCGATCATTATAAGTTGTTACCTTTCTTGAGGCTTGGTCTCTAAAATTTCCTTTACCCATAGTAATAACACTGAAACCATGTTTTTTAAACTTTGCATCCAAAATTCACTACGACTTGGGGAAGAAATTTCAGTCTTCCAAAAACTACTTCGTCTCAAAAGAAGACTAAAATTTCTCAGGAATTTTATCTAGATTTTTATCTCATAAAAAAATTAAAATTTTTCAGAATTATTCATAAATATTTTGCCGATGTCCTACCTTAAGAATCTTAATGATTGAATTATCAAAAACAAAAATTATTCTATAATCTCCAACTCTCAACCGATAGTAATCAATTGCTTTTAATTTTTTAATATCACAAGAAGCTGGATTTTCTGACATTTTCTCAACCTTGTCTATAATTCTTCTAGAGACAGATGCTTCTAGTCTCTCTAACTCTTTTAGAGCCCCTTTTTCATAAAAAATTGGATATTTCATAATCCAAATCTTTTTTTAACTTCCTCATGAGATATAAGATCTCTGCTCTTTCTTCTTTCCTCGAGCTCTTTTTTTGTCTTTTCACTTAATTCCATATCATCCTCTATCATCCTTTCAATTATATCATTGTAAGTTTCTCTTTCTAACATCTTCATTCGATCTAAGATGGTCTTTACATTATTTGAAATTTGTATTGTAGTAGTCATTTTTATAACCTTTTATAATTCATTATAGAATGTTATAATATATAAATCTTTCTATTCTGTACAATTTTAGCAGATCTTACAATTCTCATCTTAGTAAGTTCTCCTTTTAGCAAATTTCTTTGCGACTTCTGGACTCCAAATATGGACTAAAATCCCATTCTTATCCATCGCAATTCTATTTACACTCTGCAAATAATCTAATACAATTAAATAAGTCTGCCACATCACTTTTCTCGGCAATTTCTTCCACAATTCAGTCCTATTGAATTCTCCGCTATATTTTTCAATAGTTTTCTCTACCATTATCACCGTATCAAGCGTAGGCGATCTTGCAAAAATATTTTTTGTTTGTGCTTCCATAAATGTATAGTATATCAATTGATATATAAATGTTTTGGTTTCCTAAAGTTCCAGATCACATTTTTTCAAAAATTTTCTCGGTTGAGGACCCAGAAGAACATTGAACATCTTATTTCTCCCTTTTAAAATTCTTCAGTGAAACAGATTTTCCTTGTCTATATTCTTCCAAACTTTCTTCTAATCTCGCTTCTTCATCCGGTGTAAGAAAAACTTCAACCTCAACCATCCGCTGTTTCATCGCATCGAGCTCTCTTTTTAACATCATCAATTCTCGATAAACCTTATCCATCGTTATTACTTCAGTCATATTAATCAGAATATCTAAGCCTATTTAAAATTTTTACAACTAAATATTTAATCCAGAAATACTTCCTTGATTAATGTTTATATCCAAAAACTTTATCATAATCTCTATGGTCAAAAATATCCAAAACAAAATTAATAATCTCCAATTGATTTCCAGTGATAGTATAAACCAATCTCCATCTTTCTGCAAGTTCAATTCTCCACAGATTATCAACATCGTATTTCAAAACATATTTTCCCGGAATCAATTTTTTAGAGATCTGATTGCCTGCAAAAGGATTTTCTTTCAATAGATCTTTAACTCGATTTATAGATCTCAATAAAGTTTGATGAAAAGAACTTTCTATATTCTTCAACTTTTCCTCGCCAACTAATTTGTTTAATTCTTGATAAACCTCGTCGGCTTCTCCCGATAGTTTTACTCTTACCTCTTTATCCTTGAACATCTTAAATCTCTCTTGCTTTTTCTATTGCTTTTTTTAATTTTGGACTCGGATTGTAGATCCACAATATTCCTTTATGACTATCGACAATCATTCCTTTCTCTTCCAAATATCTTAAAATTAAATTTAAGGTTTGATGCATAATTTTTACAGGCAATCTTCTTTTCAGTTCTTCTCTGTCAACCATAGTATCCGCTTCTCTTAAAACTTTTTCAATCATCAACATAGTTCTCAAATTAGGATAATGAATTATGTTCTCATTTTTGTATATTTCCATATTAATGTTTATATAAGTTTATATATAAATGTTTCGGTTTTTATTTCCGAAGAAGTATTATACCTGAAGAGATTATCTTGTAAAAATTTCTAGAAGTTTATTCTGGACTTCTTTAATTTTTTCTTGTTTGATTTTTCCAGCTTTATAATCTACTGAAGAAAATTCTGCTGTAAATAAAATCGAAGGCATTATTTTGCTATCGACTTTTAGCATTCCCGAGGCAAAATCAGATTTTCTAAGAGAAATAATATCTTCATCATTTCTTTCCTTAGTCGTGATCTGCGCAAGAACAATATTATCTCCTTTCAATGTTGCGACGACCAAGGTTGGTCTCTTTTTGGTCGTAGACAAATCAGTATAGGGAAAAGGCAAAACAACGACGTCACCTTTTACAAATCTTTCCATGCTTCTTCATCCTCTTTGGATAACCAATTTTTAGCTAAGACTTTTTCACTGGATAACATCGCAAACATAGCATCACTTACTTGTTTCATGGGTCTTAATTCAACCCGATTGGCATAAACAACTATGCTTATCTTTGTTCCCTCTTTAAATCCTGCCAAAGTTCTGGCTATGTTTGGAATACAAATCTGTCCTTTTTCAGTTATTATCGCTGTTCTTATTTCTTTTATTTCTTCGTTCATTTTAAAATTTCCTACTAGTAAGATAAGTAAGAACTCATATATAAAACTTTGCTTTTAGTATTTTATAATATTTTTAGGAAGTATTATGTATGAAGAAACTATTTGCAAAAGTTTCTCCATTAAAATAATTATTGATTCATAGAAAAGTTTATAAGTAAG
>CAYHOV010000017.1:0-17115 GCA_964358615.1 Candidatus Woesearchaeota archaeon
CAGACGATCTATAATAATCAATCTCTTGGATATGATATAGATGCTTCGGACTCGTCGGGAATCGGCTGCTTTAGCGTGAATGATACAACGAACTTTGCGATAAATTGTTCTGGATATCTGAGAAATATAACTGGATTGAATGTCGGAATCTATTGGTTAAATATAACGGTGAATGATACTTTGAATAATATAAATTCTGGAGTAATTTATGTTAATGTGACAAATACAACAATCGCAGATATTGTTGTTCCTATGATAAATTTCACAAATCCTACAGAAAACTCGGGAGCAATAATAAACAGAAATAATATCCAGATCAATGTAAGCGCAAATGATACAAGTCTAGCAAATATTACACTTAAGTTGTTTAACTCGACTGGATTGGTGAATTCGACCAACTCTACAACAAGCCCACTATATTTTAATTTTACTGGATTGGTAAATGGAATTTATTATGTTAATGCTAGTGCTTGCGATTCATCTAATAACTGCAATTCGACTGAGACAAGGAATGTAACTATAGATACGATTGCTCCTGGAATTTTGATTGTCTCGCCTGCGAATGCAAGTCATAGTAATAGAACTCAACTTGTGAATATATCTACGAGTGGAGCTACCTCGATTTGGTATAATTGGAATGGGGTGAATGTAACTTATACCACTTCTATTAATGTGGAATTTGGAGAGGGCTCGAATACGCTTTATGCTTGGGCGAATGATTCTGCTGGAAATTTAAACTCGACGACAGTAATTTTCTTCACAGATACAAATAATCCTTCAGTCTATCTTATTTCTCCGGTAAATAATCTTATCACTAATGTTGCAACTCAGAATTTCAGCTGCAATATTTCGAATGTAGCTGTATCAAATTTGACATTGTATGTTTGGAATTTGACTTCTGAAGTCTATAGGAATACAACTCTTTTAAGCGGAGTATTTAATTCAACATCTTGGCAATTTATATTGCCTTCTGACGGAAATTTCAGCTGGAATTGTTTGGGCTATGATAATGTAAATAATTATGCTTGGGCAACTGGGGGAAATAGGACAATAAGTTTGGATAGGATTGCACCTTCAGTAGTTGTCTATTCACCTCAGAATATAACCTACAATAATGCGACGATATTTGTGAACTTTAGTGCTGATTCGTATCAGGCACTTTGGTATTATAATGGATCTGCGAATGTAACTTATACAAATGCTATTTATGAAAATGTTGGACAGGGAAGCCACACTTATACATTCTATGCGAATGATTCTGCTGGAAATTTGAATTCGACAAGCGTGACATTCTTCGTCGATAGTCTTGCTCCTAATGCGACGGTGATTGCACCGGTTAATGGAAGTTTCTTGAATAATGCTACGCAGAATTTTACTGTCAATCTGACTGATAATCTTGGGTTGGTGAATGCGACTTTAAATATCTATAATACAACGGGATTATATAATCAGACGACTGTAAACATCGTCGGAAATCCGCTTGAGTATGGACTTGGAGTGATGGTGAATCTGGTTGATGGATTCTATACTTGGTTCTGGAAGAGCTATGATAAGGTAGGAAATTTGTTTACAACTCAGAATCAGACGATAACTGTCGATACTTTGAGACCTGGAGTGAATATAATCTATCCTGCAAATACTACTTATACAAATAATATCTCGCAATTGAATTATAGTATTATCGATCTGAATGCGCAAGCTTGCTGGTATTCGACGGATAATGGAGCAACAAATACAACAATAACTTGCGGGCAGAATGTTTCAGGATTGACGTCGACAGAGGGAAGCAATAGTTGGAGAGTTTGGGCTAATGACTCGGCTGGAAACTTAAACTTGACGATGGTGACGTTCTATAAGGACAGCATTACGCCTCTGATAAATTTTACAACTCCTACAGAAAACTCGGGAAGCGTGTTAAATAGAACCTTTATACTTGCAAATCTATCTGCAAGCGATGGCAATCTTGTGAATGTGACTGCGAGATTGTATAACTCGAGCGGATTGATAAATATAACAGTATTTACAACCTTGCCATTTTTCTTGAACTATACAAATTTGAATGAAGGTATTTATTATTTCAATGCAACTATTCTCGATGGTGTTGGAAATGTTAACTCGACTGAAACAAGAAATGTTACGCTTGATACAAGCGCTCCATCATTATATTCTCCAATCCCAGTAAATGCAAGTTCTGTATCTGGGACAGCAAACGAATATGCAAGCATAAATATCCGTGATGCAAGCCTGAATTTTTCTAGAGCTCGGTTGTTCTATATGAGGGAAGGAACAAGCCAATGGAAAAATATTAGCCTGAATTGCTATGGTTCTAGTCCGGATTATCTATGTAATTCAACTTGGGACTTGTCAATATATCCTGACTCGACGATATTATATTATTTCGAGGCCTATGATAATCTTGGAAGAGTCGGTTATAATGGAACGCTTGCTGCGCCAATGAGTGTGAGAGTCGATAAGGGTGTGCCGACTTTGTATGGCACTATTCCTACCAATTATAGTTATATCAAAGGATCGTCGATAGAATTGTTTTCGATATTTGTAAATGATACTTCACTTAGCTTCACAGCAAATGTCGTCTACAAAGAAGCAACTGCATTATCTTGGACAAGCACCTCATTAAACTGCTATTCAATGGGTGGCTCGATAAGCGTATGCAATGCAAGCATTGACCTGACTGCAAGTTATGTGGCCGGAGATGTGCTGCAATTTTATTTCAATGTGACTGATCCATTGAATAATAATGCGATGCATGGTTCTAACTCAACTCCGCTAGTTACTACGATCGACAAGACAAATCCCTCTGTCTCGAGCATAACGCCGACGGTCGTCGAGGTAAATACCCTCGGTAATTTCAATGCGACTGTCTTGGACAATTATCTTGTTGCGACATGCAATCTTTATGTCAATGGAACCAATAATGGAAGCATGACTATTTCTGGATGAATCGCGAATAGGACTTTGACATTCGGAAGTTTAGGGAATAGAACATTATTTGCAAATTGCAGCGACGGTGCTGGAAACGTAAACTCGACAAGTGCAACAGCAATAAGTGTTGTAGATACTACTCCTCCGACATTTGATTTCACTCCCCAGAACCAGACAATCGAGGGAGGACAAGCCTTTACCTATGATGTGAATGCAAGCGATAATTTTGCGTTAGGAAGTTATAGAATAAGCAACAATAATTTTAGCATAAATAATAATGGAACTATAAGAAATGCTACGACACTTGTGGTCGGAACTTCACTATTAAATATAAGTGTCAATGATAGTTCGGGAAATAGTCGGTCAACAATTATCTCTGTAATTATCCAGGACACAACTTCTCCGACAATATCAATCATAAGTCCGATGAATCAGACCTATGGCAGTGCTATAATCTTGGTAAATATTTCAACAGGAGATAATGTGGGAGTATCTAGAATCTGGTATAATTTCAATGGAACAAATATAACTTACACGACTTCGCTAAATGTAAATTTCAGCGAGGGAAGCCATACAATCTATGCTTATGCAAATGATTCTGCAGGAAATGTAAATTCTACCTTAAGAGTATTCTATGTAAATACAAGTCTTCCGAATATAATTGTAAACTCGCCAATCAATACTTCATATAATCGAGATATTGTACTTATAGACATTGTCAGCGACGGAACTTTAGTTTGGTACAATTGGAATGGAACAAATATAACTTATAATGCGGCAATCAATGTTACGTTCAATCAAGGAAGCAATAATCTGAAAGTCTATGCAAATAATTCACTTGGACTTGAGAATCTCGTAGTTGTGAATTTCTTTATTGATAGTATTGCTCCTGTACTCGACATTATTTCTCCGCAAAATATTACATCAACCAACAGAACAATATTGGTAAATATCTCGAGCAATGGTTCAAGTATCTGGTATAATCTTGAAGGATCAAACATAACTTATACTGGGCCGATATATTATAATTTCACGAATACCAGCCATACAATCTATGCTTATGCAAATGATTCTATCGGGAATTTGAATTCGACTAGTTTGATATTCTCTGTAAATTATACAGATGTCGACGGTGATCTGATACCGGATTATGAAGATCATCTAATCTATAATGAGAGCGCAGTCATCAAATCAGGATTGGCAAATCTCGATATTTTTGTAAATGGCAATACAACTATCGACGGTATTGGATGGCCTTATACATATCGCCTTGAATTTTATGATAGCGGGGATCTATTCATGAATTTTACGCACAATTTCACTAAGAATGATTTTGATCTTTCGCGAGTTCATGTTGAAAAGACTGCGTTGAGCATCGTCGTAAATCTGTCTGGCCAACTTGCAAGCGGCGAGAAGAAGACTTTGTATCTTGGAGATAATAGTTTTGTCGGTCTCTGTGTGAAGGACTCGGAAATATCGTCGGTATCTGAGATAAGCAGTTCGTGCAATGTTGCGAATGAAACGGATTTCACTTCATGTATCGGGAATGCTGGCGGAGTAACAATAAATGGAATAACATGCTATGATGATGGCGCGAAAATCCGAGTTGAGAACCTGTCATCTTCGGGAATAAGGGGAACGCAGGCAAGTCCTTCTGCTCCTGTAAGCATTGGTGGCGGAGGTGGAGGAGGATGTTCGACGAATTGGAACTGCACTAGCTGGAGTAGTTGTGTCAATAATAAACAGACAAGAGTATGCACTAAGTTGAAAGCAGGTTGTTCTGCTGAAGATAAACCGGTTGAGAATAAAACTTGTGTTATTGCGGTAGTACCTTTGGTTGTGAAGACTCCTGCGAATGTTACAAAAGGAGAGAATGTCACAAAGATTGAAGAGACTCCTAGTGCTGAAATCAAAGTTGAAAAGGAAAGTCATATCTGGGAATTGGCAGGTTTAGCATTGTTATTTGCAGGACTATCTTTACTTGTCTGGTTTATCTTTGTGCCTTTGTTTGTATTCTTAATCGCAGTAATAAAGAGAAGAGCTGTTAGCGAAGTTGAATTATTTTTCGCAGAACACAAGAATCGGGTCGGAAGCTTAATCAACAAGCTAGTTTATACTGACGATGGAAATTTCTTCGGAATAATTGAAAATGTCATAATCCATGGAAATAAAATATCCCGCTTGATGATAGAACTTGACGAGGAGAAAAAGAAAGAATATGGAATCCGGGGAGTGTTGTTGGATTATGCAGGAGTCGAGAGTGTTGGAAGAGATATAGTATTAATTGATAAAAGAGTTATTGATAAACTCGAGCCTGTGAAAGAATCTGAAGTCGAGGATGAAGTCTTAATGCTGATAAAAAGAAAAAATCCAGAGAATAGCGAAGAAGAGGAAAAAGATAGGCCAGAAGATGATCCAAAAAAGGAATAAAATTTTATCCAAAAATCTTGATGAACAAACCGCACATTTAGAAAATAAATTTTCTAATCCTTCAAATAAAATTTGAAGTTTTTAAGGTGCGGTGCCCTATTGTTTTTTTTATAATCAAGATAACTTAAGATTTTCGATAGTTTTTAATAATTGTTTTTTATCCTGCAGATATCTCTCTTTGGTGATATATGTTTTTTGATATAGTTCAGTTATCTTTCTGAATAATTCCTCTAGTCGCTTATTGATTTCTACTGCTTCTTTTATGCTCAGATTATTTTGTTTTATTCTATTTCTTATTAAAAATATTTCTCGATCATAGGGTTCAGTTATGCTCGCTATTTGGTATTCAATATAGAATTTTCTTAATAAGATTATTGCAATGATGATCAATATCGGTATCAGGATCACTGGGAAAATTATTAACAACTGTTTCAGAGAATATTTTTTTATCTCTACATGCAATATTTCGCTTGTGACTGCGGTTAATTTTATCCCCTTTGATTCTGCGACTAACCCAATAATATAAGTTCCTTCACCAATATCCTCCGGGATTTTAAGGATTGTTTTGAAAGAGATATTTTTTTTATCGAGATAAATTGAACTATCCGATGTCGTAATCTGATTATTCTTTAGATCTTTTATATAATATTGCAGCGACAGATTTGCAACTATTTCCGAAGGGTTCTCAATCGTCGTTATGAGCACGATTGTGTCTCCAGGTTTTGCTGGCTTTGATGAAGGATCTATCTTTAATCCCAAATTTATAGGAGAGATTTCAGAACTAACTTCAACAATCACAGAAATATTATATTGATTTTTTCCTTGGATGTCTATTGTTCCGGTATAGACTCCTTCTTTTTCAGAATAAAGTTCTAATTCAATATAAGATTCTTTGCCGGGTTCTAGTGAAAATGAGGAAGGAGAAATTGAACCAAGATTTTCTAATCCTCTAAGAGTTATACTAAACTGTTGATCCCTATCCAAAGTATTTTTTATCTTTATTTGAATTTTTTTTGTTTGGCCCTTGTTCAAGGTTGTCTTGATCATGGTCTGATCTAAGGTAAAATTTTCTACCAGAGTTATATTTGTTATTTTTGGCAATCCTCCTCCGCCTCCCCCAACGACTACTATCGGAGTAGGAGATATCGTCGGAGTTTCATCTGCAGAATAAGTTGTAAAAGAAGTTACATTGAATCTAAGTGTTCCGTTGATATAGCTTTCAAAAATGCAGATTGTGCTCGGACAGAGTTGGCCATTTCTTAAAATTCGTGGATTTACCAAGGTAAGATTATAAATTCTTATGCTGGCAGATCTGTTTAAGTTTATTAGATTATTTGAATCCAATTCAATGCTATCAAATCCGATTTCAGTATTATTGTCAAAATCCACAAGTCGATCAGAAGTATTAGAATCCGCGATAAGATTCAAGTTTTCATTAAAACATATTTCTCCATAGTTTATTTTTTTTATGCAAAGATCTGGAAAATCTAAAAGTCTTTCATATGGTATTTTTATAAAATCCGGAGAGTATCCTAATGGCGGAAAATATTCACTATAGAGAATTGTCAGCAAACTGGAATTTATCGAGAAACTTACATTCCGAGTAATTATTGTCGAAGAATTTATAGCATAGAGCGTAAGATTATGGCCTCCCTGAGAAAGATTTAGGCCTACCGGGCCAGTTATGGTGATGTTTACACCTCCGTCAACAGAATAATTGATTATCTCTGCGCCTGATGCTGTAAAATTTAATACTAATGATTCATTGGTAATATAGGTTTTATTCTCAGGGCTTATTATCTCGACGGATAATGGGGGAGGAAGAATAAATAAACTCACATTGACATGACTGTTTGCTACTTGGCCAGTGATATCTGCAGAAATAAAATATAAATCAAATACAAGTAACACAATAATCAGACCTATTTTCACTCTTTTTCCCATAAATAGATATAATAAGAACAGTTTATAGCCTTTATCTTTTTCTTTTCTTATTTTTTCCCTTGTATAATAGGTATATTATTATGATCACAAGAACTGCGATTACAACGCCGATTAATAGATTATAATTCTCTTGATCCTCTACTTCTTCTGTTTTCTGGATTATTTCTACATTAAATTTTATGTTTGCTCCAACACCTATTGCTACTGCTCCACTCTCTCCAGCAGAACCTGTTTTGACTTCTATTATTACTGGATAAGCTGATCCTACTACGGCATTAGCCGGAATCTTTAATACTACCGGAATATCTTTTGTCTCTCCTGCTTTTATAGTATAACTAGATTTATCGAGCATAATAATATTCGCACCTTCTTTTACATTTATCGAAGCCAAAACATCTTCTGTTGCTCCTGCTAGATTTTGTGCATTTAGATTTATTATTAATTTTTGCCCAGGATACATCTTAGCAGGATTAGTTTCCCAATAAGGAGAACTCACTCCAAAAGCAGAAACTAAAGAACTAACTAAAAGAACCATTCCGAATAGGGTCATCAATAATCTTGTTTTCATGTTAATAAGCGATTGTCCAAGCCGAAGTATTTAGTGTCGAGTATGTTTGAGATGGTAAGCTAGGGACTGTTGGGATGCAATAATATAAGTTTTCTTGTCCTACTCCCGTACCTAATGATAGATTGCCTCTATTTGCAACTGTTCCAGTTATTGTCTGAGCAGAATTATTGACAAGGGCTGTTCCTGATGCGCATGCTTGTCCATCTGTTTCATCAGCAGTAAAATTAGCAACACCAAATACCTTGCTGGCATTTACTTCTCCTGCTAGATCTATTCCTGTAAGACTTATTGTAGAATTATAATTTCCAGTATTATTTACTTTTGTAGGATCATTGGTTGGCTGTTGATTTGTCGAGCCGGTATAGATACTTCCCCAAGTCAATAAGTTTGGACTGATAACCAATGCTTTTAATTGATTATAAGTAAAAGTAGTTGTAGTATTCTGGGCAATAGATAAATTTCCTAAATCTGTTCCAGCTACGGTCACATTCCAGGCTCCTGCATCAAACCAGTACCACATTAAAATTGAGCAAGTATAATTAGCACTATATGTATCAATATCGTTTGTCCAAGTGCATAAATTATCTGCAGAATATTCTGCTCCTCTTGAAAAATTAGCACTTACGCTTGAATCATTTAAATCTTCGACACCATCGGCATCATAGAGCGTCGCATAAAATGTAACGTCTCTATAGGATGCTTCTGTTGGAGAAACAGCTGAAATTGTCGAAACAGAGGTAACTTTGGCCATGCTTGCACCATATAATCCAATTGTAACGTTTGTTCCTTTGCTTGAAGCTTTTCCAGTGATGACCTTTACATTATCCCAGAAACCTGCAGAAACCAGACTTATAGCTAAAATTATTCCTAAACTAATTATCAAAAATTTTTTATCACCCATTTTCTGTAGTCTATAATAAAATTTATTATTTATAAACCTTTCGCGATGTTCTCTTTGTTGCTCTTGAATATATTGTCCAAATATTTCTCTGATCTCTGTTCAATAATCTAGCAATTTCAGTATAGCCCATCTTGGATCTTAAATAAACTGTAATCGCCTCAAAAATAGTCAAATCTCTATTTCCGAAGATAGAGACTGATAATAATATATCGCATTCTTTGACTTTAATTTTTTCTTTTAATTTTTTTTGGGCCATGTGATAAGCAGTCCAAATTGTTCTGTCATCTCTTTTTAATATTTGCGCAATTTCATGATAGCTCATTTTAAGATTTTCTTTCAAGTATTTTACGATAGATTCGAGGCCTCCTAATTTTGTTGAAAAGACTGAGAGAGGAATCTCTAATTTCTCTTTTTGCCCAGATTCTCGTGTTAGATCAGTATTCTCAAATCTGTATTCTTCTTTTAACCTATTTATTATTATCTCGGCGATCTCCTGATTGTCAGAAAAATATTTTTTCCCTGATTGGTTGAAAATATTATCTAGTTTTTTTAAGAGATTCAGAGGGTCAGTGATATTCTTGAATTTTATGATCTGAGTTTTATTACTTGGATTTGATCGCAATAGATTTTTCTTAGATTTTTTTAGACTGATATTTTTTATTGCTCGAGAGTAGATTGTCCAAATATTTCTCTGGTCTCTATTCAATAGTCTGGCGATTTTGCAGTATTTGTTCTTCTTTTTCAGATATACGACGATTGCTTCAAATATTGTCAGTTTTCTGTTCTTTAATATAGATAATGGTATGTATGTATTTGTTTCTGCGATCGAGAGTGGACTTGAGTATTTTTTCTTTGCTATATTATATGAGCTCCAGATTGTTCGGTCGTTACGATCGAGAGCCAGGGCGATCTCATGATAGGCCATATTCAAATTCTCTTTCATGTATTTCACAACAGTTTCGAGGCCGCCTAGTTCTTTATTGAAAAGTGTTATTGGTATTTTTATTTTTTCTTCTGATTTTGTCTCGGCTAGAGATGGTTTTATATCGTATTTATTTTCTAGTTCTTTGATCAGCTCGAGGGCAATCTGTTTGTCGGTTAGGGAGTATTCTTCTTTTAGTTCTTGGAAAAGAGGATCTAGTTTTTTGGAGATTAATTTCCTCTTTCTTCTTATGGCTAAGAGTGAGACGCTTATTTTGATAATCCAACTTCCTGCTGAATCTGTGGAGTATGTTTGAGAAGGCAATCCTGATGGAGCTTTTCTGATGCAGAAATATAATTGTTCTTGGCCAGTTCCGTCGGCAAGTGAAAGATTTCCTTTGGAAAGTGTTGCGTTTTCTATGCTAATATCTGTACCATTTTGGAGAACGGTGGAAATACATCCGGCATTTCCAGTTTCATTACTTACTGAAAAATTACTGACCTCTATGAATTTTGTATTAAATTTTGTTCCATAGAGATTCAGTGCGTTTATTTTTATATTTCCCGACGTGACTTCGGCATTTCCGGTGTTATTTATCGTAATCGGATTATTTATTGCGGTTTGATTGTCGTTGCCCATGGTAGCATTGAACATTAGGTTTGATGAGGAAATGACTATTGCTTGGAGCAAATTATATTGGAATGCTGTTGTGTCATTTGTTCCATTGAGGCCTGAAAGATCTTTTGCAGAGACAGTTATGTTCCATGTTCCTGCACCATCCCAGTATTGCATATAAATCGTACATGAGAAATTTTGAGTATTGGCGTCTATATCTCCGAGATAGGAACAAGAGGTATTCTCTCTCGCGGTTTCTCCGGTTCTTGTGAATGTGGCATTTACACTGGATTGATTTATATCCGATTTTCCGTCTGAATCAAAGACTTGAATAGTAAATGTTACGTTCTGATAGGAGGATTCGATTGGATTTACTGCAGAGATCGGAGATATGTATGTGATTTGTGGAGAATTATTTGCTAAAGGAGTTGTACGATTTCCTGGGCCAAGACATACGCTGATATTATATGCGGAGTTATTACAACTCGCAAGATGAGCATTAGTATAATTTGATATTGTAAATGCACACGTATAATTCTCTGAGCAGTTATTTGCCGGAGAGGAATAGACTACAGAAATATTATAGTCCGACATCCCAAAATAAATATTTTTTGGATAATCTGGGCTGTTTTGATTTTGTTGCTCGATATGAGCATTGGTATAATTTGATAGTCTTGCGATTATAAGACCAGTTTCATTGTTAAAAATTGTTGTGGCATTGTTGAGATCTTTGCAGCATACTGTATAATTATAATCTGAATCAGTTCCATTGAATAATTCTGCGTGAGCATTGGTATAATTTGATAGTCTTAAAAGCGGTGTCCAGTCAGAAGAACAATTTCCGGAAGTAACTTGGCAGCTTAAATTTGGTGTGAGATAGGAAGGATCGACGATATAATCAATATATAACTCTCCAAAAATCTGCAGATCAAATATATCATTGGAATTTGTTAAATTTAGGAGATAAACTTTATATTCCTGTTCACTGGATATATTCTCAATTGTGGCAATAGTTTCATTTTTGCCAGATTCATATATTTTAATCTGAGAAATATTTGTTTGTGATTTTGCGTATAATGTGATGTCTTTTGTTGAATCTAGTTTTTTTTCGAAGATAACTCGCAGATAATGTCCTTCGGGAATTGTTGTCCAATTATCATCCCGAGCTTTTACATAGTCATAGACATCTTCTAAAAAAACTCGGTTCTCGTCGAGATGTTCAGCTTTTGTTATGTATATTATCTCGTAGGTCTGATTCGAGAGATGAGGCACGACCCATTCGACATAATCTATGAAAGTATCATTGTCTAAGTCTGCTACGGTGAAATCAATGCTCTGCCTTGATTGCTCGACCCATAAAATTTTCAGCTGAGATTTATCCTTTATTTTGGAATTTTGAATATGCGTATAGGCTAAAATATTTGTATAGTTTAATTCGTCGGCAGCAGATATGACAACTTGTTTCCCATTTTTTCTATCTTCTTCGAAAGATTGGGGAGCAGGAGTGTAGTATTCGACAACAATCTCCGGGTCTTGAATTTTTTTATCAATATTCAGTATTTTAGAATCTTTTTCCTCGATTATCATATTTTTTGTCTCTTCGGCGGAGATAGATTTTCCTGTGAAGCTGAATGATCTTATCCAGGCCCATATTCTCGAGAATAGGCCTTGATCTTCTTTTATTGCTTGTCCGGTTATAAGAGAAGAAATTTCCTTTTGTGGATTTTTTGAAACTTTTTCATATTCTTGTATTGCTAATTCTGCTTCTTGGCCTAGCTTGAAACTAATATTTTCTGAATGTTTTGGAATTTTGACGACGTGAGATTCTGAAAGATTTATTCTTTTTATCCATTTTACTGGATGGTTTATCACGGCAGGATATTGCAGGGCTCCGAAGGAACTTAAATTTTTGTTTGTCTCATTGATAATTTCAAAGGTCTGATTTGTGTTATTTGTCGGGAATTCTGTTTTATTGAGAGTCATATTTGTCTCAATCAGAGTCATCTCTGTTTGATTCACTAGGATCTGATCTGGTCCTGATTGGTTTTCAGCGACGGAAAAATTTGAAGAGATATTTTGATCCAGTGAAATATTTTTTGTGATATTTGATCCGGTTAAATCAGAAGTCATATTTTCTAAAATTGAAGTTTGATTTTCTATTGTTGTGTTGTTTATAGTGGGTTCGGAAGATATTGGTATTTCTGTTGAGAGGTTTTCTAAAATCTGCTGCTCGGAATTGTTTTCCTGGCTTGGGTCTTTTATCTGAAATCCCAAAAGTAAGAAGGAGGAATTAAAGAAAACAAATCCTCCAAGAATTATTGCGACTAGGGCTATAAAAAATATTTTAAGATATTTTCTCGAATCTTTTTTGTCTGGATTTTCTATTTTGTCGACGCATTTTATTATCTCTGAATCATAGTAGGCCAACCATTGGGAGATTGTTTTTCCTTTGTATTCTTTGAGAACCGTATTTCGATATTCTTCTAGCGAAATCTCATTATTTACCCATTTTTGTTTCAGATCTTCTTTAAATTGTAGTATCTTTGACTTGTTTTTTTCTAGAAAATCTATCCTATCCTGAAGTATGTTTTCCTGCTTGTTTTTCATACTTATTATGTATGAAATATATACTTATAAATATGATGTATTACGTATATATTTATAATATATGGCTATAAATTTATTATACCTACTATGTGTGTATTTATTTGGCTTTGTTTTTAGGATCTGGTAAAAGTTTAAATATACGCAGTATTTTGTAAAAACATGGTTGAGAAGAAAAAAGCAGGGAAACTTGAAGAGCAACAAAAAGAGAAAGTTTCAAAAATTGAGGAAAAGAAGAAGATCTCGGTTGATGAGCTGGCGAATTTCTGCAAGAGCGAGGGTTTTGTTTTCAGATCAAGCGATATCTATGGAGGATTTTCGGGTTTTTGGGACTTTGGGCCACTCGGCATAGAATTATTTAACAATATCAAGAAAGACTGGTGGAATTATTTTGTTCATCAAAAAAATAATATGGTCGGAATGGAGGGCTCGATAATCTCGCATCCGAGGACATGGAAGGCCTCAGGACATATTGCTAATTTCAACGACATTGCAGTATTCTGCAAAAAATGCAAAGTATCCACGAAAATCGACAAGAGCGAAGTTGGAAAAGTCAAGTGTGATAATTGCCAGGGAGAGTATGAAATAAAAGGAGAGTTCAGTTTGATGTTCAAGACAAAAGTCGGAGCAATGGATGCTGTTGATGCATATCTCCGAGGAGAAACAGCCCAGGGAATGTTCTTGGATTTTAAATTAATCCAGCAGACTTCGAGAAAACAATTGCCTTTCGGGATTGCGCAGATCGGAAGATGTTTTAGAAATGAGATAGCTCCGAGGGATTTTTTATTCCGCAGCAGAGAATTTAATATCGCTGAGTTTGAATTTTTTATAAATCCTGAAGAAAAGAAATGCGACTTACTTGAGAAAAAACATTTAGACTTGAAATTAAAATTACTCGATGCTGAGACTCAGGCTACGGGAAAAGAAATATTAAAAGATACGACGATAGGGAAGATGTTGAAAGAAGGGAGACTTGAAGAATGGCATGCCTATTGGTTGGCTGAACAGATCATGTGGTATCAGGGACTTGGGCTTGAGGAGATAAAAATAAGAGAGCATAAGAAAGATGAGCTGTCGCATTATTCTTCGGCGACATTTGACATTGACTATGATTATCCTTTTGGAAGCAAGGAACTTGGAGGAATTGCGAATCGAGGACAGTATGATCTGACGCAACATGCAAAAGAAAGTGGCGAGAAAATGGAAATCTTCGACGAGAAATATAAAAATAAAATTGTGCCGAAAGTTATTGAGCCAACTTTTGGGATGGAGAGAGTTTTTTTAGCGATCTTGACAAAGGCCTATTTTTTCGACGAGAAAAGACAGAATATTGTTTTGAAAATACTGCCAAAACTTGCACCTGTGAAAGCTGCGGTTTTTCCGATAATAAAAAGACCAGAGTATGAAAAAATTGCAGAGGATATTGTAAAAGATCTGAGAAAATATTGGAACATCGCCTACGACATCTCGGGAAGCATCGGAAGAAGATATTCGAGAAATGATGAGATCGGGACGCCGATGTGCATAACTATCGACGATGAAACTCCGAAAGATAAGAGTGTTACAATCAGAGATAGGGATTCAACGAAACAGGTTAGAGTAAAGATTTCTGAATTGAGAGAGATTGTGGAAAAAGTTATTGATGGCCAGAGTCTTTTGAAACTTGGGAAGATTGTTGAGACAAGAGTAAAAGAAGAATAAAATGTGCTGTCGCACATATTTCTCACAATTTACTCTCGTAAAAATATAGTAATAAATTTGAGAGTGAATTGTTCGGCTTCGCTTTTATTTAATGGTCGCCTAGCGGCTCCCGACGGAAAATTAATTATTAATAAATTTTCTACAGAATTAAAATATCGCCTTAAGACTTTTTCAACAAGGCCATTTACAACGATAAACTTTTAAAAGGATTTTATTCTTGATGAATCATGTTAAGCGAATCTGAATTAGCTGTAATACAAAAATCTAGAATGTCGGGGTTTGGAATGTATCTACAAGGATGTTGGATGGTTCATTATGGGATTGTCGGAGAAGTTAAAAAAGGAAAATTCCCGACGCGACAAAATCTTGAAGAGATTTCTGATAAGATGCAAGGATGGAAAACAGAATTTGACCTTGTTTATTTAACAGAACTTGCTGAAGGAGAAGTTAATCCGCTAAAAGAAGAACAGGAAACATGGTTAAGATTGTCTCCTGATGTTGAAAAATTTTTAAAAAGTTTCAGAGGATATGTAGAAAATTATTCTCCTGAAAACCTTCAAGAGAGAGAGGAATCGCTTCAACTTTATCTGGATATTTGGTGGGCATTTTTGCAAGAATGGAGAGGTATTTCAGATTCATTTAAGGATAAAATGGAAGAAGTCTATTCTAGTATGAAGCGAAAAGGAATTAGAAAAATTTATGCTAGGGAGAGTCAGAAATAATAAGTTTTCTTGTAAGTAGAATTTAAAAAGTTGAAAGTTTTATAATATCGAGGTGAAAAATGAGAATTGTTTATGGTGTTGCAGGTGAAGGCTATGGCCACTCTTCTCGAGCTTTGACTGTGATCCCGTTTTTGCAGAAACTTGGACATGAGGTAATTGTTCTTACTTACAAAAATGCCTATGATGCTCTGAAAGATAAATTTAAGGTAATAAAAATTCATGGGATTGGGCTAGTTTTTGCAGATAAGAAGTTGAGCCAGTCGGGTACAGTGGCTTATAATATTAAAAATTTGCCTAAGAATTTTTTTAAATATAAAGAATTTCAGTGGATCTTAGATAAATTTAATCCTGATCTTTTTATCACAGATTATGAGCCGATAAGTTATCTGCTTTCTATTGCAGCTGCAAAACCAGTAATCAGCATCGGGAATCATCAGGCAATGGAGTTCTATGATGTGGATGTTCCTCTGGAATATAAGAAAGATTATTACATGGTGCTTGGGATCACAAAAGGATTGACGCCAAAGGCGGATTATTTTATCATAAGTTTTTTTGAAAAATTAAAAACAGGAAATAAAACAATGATAACTGTTCCTCCGATTGTACGGGATGATGTAAGAAAATTAAAACCAAATAAAAAGGATAAGATTTTGGTTTATTTGAATAACGCAGAACATGTCTTGAAAGTTCTTGAGAAAATAAAAGGAGAAAAATTTATCGTTTACGGACTTGATAAAAAAGAAAAATATGGAAATATTGAGCTGAAAACGAGGGAAAGTTTTTTGAAAGATCTGGAAGAATCCAAGGCGATAATCGCTACTGCTGGATTTTCATTGATGTCAGAGGCCTTGTATTTGAGAAAACCGTTGCTGGCAATCCCTTTAGAAGGGCAGTTTGAGCAGATGTTCAATGCATTGTATTTAAAAAAATCTGGAATGGGTGATTATTGTGAGCAAGTGTCTGAAGAAAAAGTAAATGAATTTTTGGCTAACTTGAAAAATTATGAAAACAAACTGAAAAAGTATAAACCAAAATTTGGTGATTTGTATAAGACGCTTGAGAGAATTCTAAATGAAATCAGCAGAAGAAAAAGTTTTACACAGAAAGTAGGCGAGAAATTTGAAGAAGTCAGAAATTATTTGAGATAATTCTTTAGATAATTATAATGGTTTTAATCTGGCGTCAGTTTTATAAACCTAGAAATTATATAATATTGAGGTGATATGGGAGAAATAATTGCGTTTGTTTCTATAAAAGGAGGAGTCGGAAAGACTACTATGGCTCTTGAAACAGCGTCGACTTTAGCGAATAATTTTGGCATGCGGGTATTATTGGTCGACGCTAATTTTTCTGCGCCCAGCTTAGAATTGCATCTGGGGCTTGAACCTGAATTGACCTTGAATGATGTTTTGTATGATGATAATCAAATGCATAGGGCAATCTATGAAAAACATGGGTTTGATGTTTGTCCTGCTGCATTGATCTATCGGAAAAATGTGGACGCATTTAGATTGAAGAGAGTTTTGAATAAAATAAAAGATAGATATGATTTTATTATTTTGGATTCTTCGCCAAATTATTTTGAATTAGTTCCTGTTGTAGCTGCTGCTGATAAATTATTTCTTGTTACAACTCCCGATGCTCCTACTCTTGGGACGAGTTTGAGGGCTGCGAGGGCTGCTTTAGAACAAAGAACTCCGATCAATGGAATTATCGTCAATAAAATAAGACATCCTAAATATGAGTTGAGTTTAAAGGAAATTGA
>CAYHOV010000018.1:0-15912 GCA_964358615.1 Candidatus Woesearchaeota archaeon
TTCTATAATGAATATTTGCTTTGATCAATTCAACCTTATGATTGACTGCGTTGAGGATCATCCTCGATTGTTTGTTAGTTTCTGCTTCTGCATTTAATTTTTTGTAGACTTCTTCTGCTTCAGGAGATAAAATAATTCTAACTTCTTTGCTCATCTAAATTTCCATTCCTCGCGCAATCGCTTTTTTTAGATTTGGATTAGTGTTTTCTATCCAAGTTATACCTTTTAGCGTAACCGCGATTTTATTGCTTTTCTCCAAATATTCAAGAATCACCATCAGAGTGATATGATTCACTTGTCGAGGAAGTTTTCTTTTCAGATCAGCTATTGAGATTACACTTTCATTCATTTTTTTCAGAGTCTCTTCTACCATCATCACTGTATTCAAAGTAGGCCAATGAATTTTTGATTCCACTTTTTGCATTTTTTTTGTTTGCATCATTTTGTATCCTTTAGATATTTATATATAACTATTTGTTATGAATATGTATTTAAATACTTTTCTATAATTTCCACTCCTCAAACTTATCAGGTTTCTTTTCCTGGTAGGCCTTTTGCAATTCTTCTGCAATCTCTCTTCCTTCGGGCTGATGAAAATAAACAGCAGGAGTTGATTTTTTACCTTCGATGGAATTTGAAAATTTCTCAATGATTTCACACTCGGCCTCGTTTCTAGCTACGACAAACCAGCAATCTTCGATAAAAAAATGCCTTCCAATCGGAATAAGCGGCAATGTTTTTTCAGAAATCAAATCTTCTTTTATCAGTGTCTTAAATCTCTTGGCAATCATGCCCTCGCACATCAAGCATCCTCCGCCAGGAGCAGGATATTTTATCCCAAATTTTCTAGCAAGTTCCATCTGTCTCTTTCTTTGTCGACCGCTAAAATCATATAATTTTTCTCGATCTACTAATCCTGATTTTTCCCAGGAAGTCTCATCAAATAATTTTGCAGAAAGCGGCCTCAGAACTTCAAAACCACAGGATCGATCAATAAGGCCTATGGATTTTCTTATCTGACTCATTGGCCGCTCGCCGAGAACTTCACCAGTAGCTATAACTTCAATCTTATTTTCGTCAGCATATTCTTTTGCTTTTTTGAAAATAAATATTTTACAATCTATGCATGGATTTATCCCTGACCCTCGGCCATATTTTGGATGTTTGACCATATCCAAATAATCATCGAATAACTTGCCTTTTGTGCAATCCATTATCTCTAATTTTGCTCCGTGGACTTGGGTGAAATTAAAATTACATTCGAGAACACAACAGCCGCAGCCGAAAGGAAGTTTAAAATGCACGCAAGTCACTTCAAACCCCTGTTCTTGCAAGATTTTTACAGCCAGTCGAGAATCTAGGCCTCCTGAGTAAAGTACGACTGCTTTTTTGTTTTTTACCATAACCAATAAATGTAAATATGGTTTAAAACAATTTAGGTCTGACTTCTGCAGAAATTATATCATAGGCCTGGTCCCGATATTCACTGTAATGCTTACACCCAATAAAACATCTTCTTTTCGGCGGGAACTCGTAATCGCATCTTTCTCTGGTGAGACTACAAGTTCTTTTGTCGTCGGCCAATAATCTTTTTTTAGGTTCTTGGCCTTGACGGATTTTTTCTAATAATCTGTCCAATAGATTTTTCATCTTATTCTTCAAGAGCAGAATCAGGTGCTCGGGAATCGGATTGGCCTATCTGATTAAGATAGTCATGATGAGTTCTACAGACCAGATAACAACCTTCTTTCGGCGGTTTTAGTGGACAACTTTTTCCAGTATACATACACTTTCCAGTCACAGGATCATATAATGGAACTCTTGTTGTTTCTATCATTTTTTCCTCGTTAATTTAGTTAGAATAGAAAGTTTACAATTTGCAAAAGCTGACACAACAGCATTCTTCAACATCATGGTAAAAAATGCTGTTATCTAATTATAGAAATAAAAATACCCAAAAAAAGCCCAAGCTAGAGATTTTACCTCGCTGGTTTGGTTTTGGATATTCATGTTTTTATTATAGAAATTGGGTTTTTAAATATTTTGTATGGCCTTCGGCATTTTTGCACTTCACTCTCATTTGGTGGTCGCCTCTCCTCACAATTTGCTTTTGGATTTTTATTATTCAAAAATATTATCAAAAGCGAATTGTTCGCGCCTCCTGAAGATTAATTAACAGAAGATTATCGGGAAATCGAATAGTTTATTTATCCAATAAACTGAAAATATTATTTTTATCTAGCAATCGCAACTTTATCCATTTCTTTTTTCAATTTCTTGATTTCTAATGCTGAAGGTATACTCCTGCCAGTCTCTTCAAAAAATGAGTGTGCTAATTTATGTGCTTCAATTGAAGTACGAATATAATTACCTGCCGAAAGTCCGATTATAGCAACTGAAGAAACGAAAGGAAGTAAGGTGGTTTCTAAACTCGAATCAACACGATAACTTGCCACAGCTAAACACAATCCTGCAGCGCCCGCATATGCCATTCTGCTTTGTAAAGAGAGATAAAATTCGAATATAGAACTAGCTAGAACGTCTACTAATTGTGGTTTATCTGAACTTCGTTGTTTATCTGCCATGAGTATCTATTTGATTAATATCTTTAAAATTATTCAGTATTTAAACCTTTCTGTTTGTAACTACTTAATAATAATTAATACAAAAATCTTACTTCCACCCTTTTCTTATCGGTGCGATTATCTGTTCTAAATATTCTATCACTGCATTCTTCAGATCCATCGGATGGACTTTTCCTTCGGAAAAACTTTTTTCTAATTCTTCATAATTCCTGAAAGAAACATTTCCGCCGAATTTTGCAGACCGTTTAATATCAAAAGCTTTTATTCTTGGGAAAATAATTAATCTTGAAATTTGTAATATTGGATTTTCTTCAACAATTTTTTCAGGGCAATAGGCTCCGGCAATTGTTTTCTTTATCTCGTCGTAGGAATCTGTAACAGAGATTCCACTTCCTGGAATTGATTTTGACATCTTTTGGCCAGGCCCTTTCAGCGACGTGATCAGAGGAGTATGGACTGCGACAAAATCATATTCTAATTCTTTTTTCATATCTTTTCCCATCATGTGGATTTTTCTTTGCTCAAGCCCGCCCTCAGCAACATCGCATTTTAGATGTTTTATGTCTGCGACTTGCATCAAAGGATACCATAACTGAGAGACTGTTGCATTTTCAACATCACGAGCGACTTCCTGCATGCTCCTCAGTCCGCGATTTATCGTCAATCCCTGCGCAAGTCTCATCACATCCATCTGATAATCTGGCTTAAACTGAAAATCACTTCCAAGAACAACTTCTGCATCAAATCCGATTGCCTTTATCGTCTTTCTCCAATTCTCAACTTCCTTTTTTATTTCTTCCTCATTCCCTTTTCTATTCAAGAACGCATGGACATCTGCAAGCAATATTTTTACCTTAAATCCAGCTTTAGCAAAATCCATCAGTTTTGTGATTGTTACAAAATGTCCGAGATGCATTGGGCCATTGGGCTCATAGCCGCAATAGACAACTGGATTTTTTTTCTTTTTTAACAAAGAATTCAATTCATCTTCGGAGACTATCTCAGAAGTATTCTTTTTTATCAACTCAAATTTCTCTTTTATATCCATTCTTTTTCTAAGAATGGGGTGTTTTTAAGAGTTTTGTTTATCAAAAAATAAAGAGATTTGCCTAAAATTTGCTATCCCCATCGCAAAAATTTTACTCTTGCAAATTAAAATAGTAATATAATAAAGAGTGAAATTTTCAGCAAGCTGCGGGAAAAAGTTTTGCTCTTGAATCGTCATTATTCAATTATATAAACAAGAGCGAAACTTTTTTATTAAACCCCAAAAAGGTAATAAACAAAAATAGAATAAGATAAAAAATAAAAATAAAAAATTAATAGTGATAATTATGTGAATAATTATGCTGCTTCTTTATACTCTTCTTCAGATTCTGATTCTTCAGATGCTTCAGATGCTTCAGATGCTTCAGATGCTTCAGATGCTTCAGATGCTGATTCTTCTTTTGGTTCAGAATCTCTTGGTGTTATGCCTTTCTTTTTCAAAAAACATGCTTTACAGAAAACTTCGCTTCCTTCTCTTGGTTTGAATGGAACTTCGTCTTCCTTGCCACATGCGCTGCAGACTATTTTTGTTTTCTGCACATTGAAAGGTCTTCTGAATCCGCCGCTTCCGCCGCCGCGTCTAAATCCGCCGCCGCTTCCGCCGCCTTCTCGTCTGAATCCGCCTTCTCCGTATGACATTCTATTTTCCTCCTGGTATCTTTAATAACTGAAACATATGTTTCAGATAAAAAATAGTTACCTATTTTCTACGAAATTTTATATTTTAGAGGTTTATAAGGTTTTTCGTTCTTGAGTTTATTATTCATATTGTCTGCCAAATCTAAAGTTATTCGGATGTTTTATTTGTTACTCAAAATTCTCCAAAAAGTTTTGTTCTTTGCTATAAAACACATAAAATCAGTAAAACTTAAATATTCACAAAAAGTTTTGATTCCCCTATAAAGAAGATAAAATTACTGGAATCGAAACTTTTTCCGTCGGAAAAACCCAAAAAACTCGAATATACAAAAGTTTAAAAACGCAAATTTGAAATAATCTATATACTCGATGAGGTGAATTCTGATGGTGAAACATATCTACAAAAAAGGGACGCATCATAAAGAAATCGAACATTATGATATATTAATTCTTGGAGCTGGTCCTGCAGGATTGACTGCTGCGATCTATGCTGGGAGATATCATATGACGACGGCGGTCATTGCAAAGTCTTTTGGAGGCACTGCGAATCTTGCTGGGGAGATTGAGAATTGGCCGGGTTTTGTAGGCGCAGGAGTAGAATTGACTGCAAAGATAAAAGAACAGGCAGCAAGTTTTGGCGCAAGATTCCTAGAAGCTGAAGTAAATCATGTCAAGAAAGACTCAAATGGATTTGTTTTAGAAGTCGGAGAACATGAGATCCATGGAAAAGCTCTGATCATTGCATTGGGCACAGAACATAGAAAATTAGATATTGTGGGTGAAAAAGAGTTTTTGGGCAGAGGCGTAAGCTATTGTGCTACTTGTGACGGAAACTTTTTCAAGAATAAAACCGTTGCTGTTGTCGGAGGGGCTGATTCTGCTGCAAAAGCTGCGATATATTTGGGAAAAGTTGCAAAAAAAGTTTATTTGATCCATAGAAGAGAAAAAATGCGATGTGAACCAATATATATCAAAAAAATAAATGAACTGAAAAATATAGAGATAATGTATGGTGCACTCCCGACTAAGATTACAGGAGACAAGGTAGTAAAGCAGGTAGAAATAGAAGAAATAAAAGATAATCAGACAAAAAAAATAGTCAAAGATATCGACGGAATATTCGTTGAAATTGGAGCGACTCCTGTTGTAGAGATTATTCGAGAATTAAAGATAAACATGACTCCTGAAAAATATATCATCACAGACAAGGCAGCTCAGACAAATGTCAAAGGACTTTATGCTGCAGGTGATGGGACAAATAATCATCTTAAGCAAGTCATAACTGCCGCTGCAGAAGGAGCGATTGCAGCAAAATCTGCTTTTGATTTTTTGATGGATCAGAAAGAAAAGAAAAAGAAATCTTAATTACATCCTGTCTAATCTTGAAATTCTTTCTTCCAATGGGGGATGTGTTGAGAAAAGTGACTTGAATTTTGATGGCGAAGCAATAAACAACGGTGAAACCGCGCCTGCGACTTTCATTTCACTATTTGATTTTATTTTTTGCAACGCGCGTTTTAGTCCTGTCGGTGTTCGCATGAATTTTACTGCGGATGAATCTGCGGTGAACTCACGTTTTCTAGAAATCGATAATTGAACAAGAGAAACTAAAATCGGCGCAAGAATCGCTAGAGCAATGCCGATTATCATAAAGATTACATTTCCTTTTCCATTATCTCTGTCTGAACCAAACCATAGACTTCGCAGGAATAATTCTGCCATGATAGATACCATCCCGACTAAAACAGCGACGAGAGTCATGAAACGGATGTCATAGTTTGCAATGTGGCTCAGTTCATGTGACAAGACCCCTTCTAATTCTGGCTTATCGAGCTTTTCCAAAGCGCCAGTTGTTACGCAGATTACTGAATGTTTTGGATCTCGGCCTGATGCAAATGCATTTATTGAACTATCGTTCATCACATAGAGTTTTGGCATCGGCAGTCCTGAAGCTAATGTCAATCCTTCAACAAGATCATAAAACTGACGATGGGCTGTCGGAGAAGCTTGAACTGCGCCTACTGACGCTAGGGCAATTGAGTCTGATTTATAATAGCCAATAAGAACATAGGAAATCGAGAATATTATCGAAAATATTAAAATGAAGAAAAAATAGCCAGGATCAAGAGCAAAGGAAATCATATATCCTAGAATAATTATAATTACAAGAACTGCAAACATGAGCAAAACAGAATATATTTTATTTCTGCGGATCTCCTCATAAAATGAAAGACGGTTAGTTTGTTCTATGGCCATAATCTATTTTGTAATCGAGAGTTTTTAATGTTTTTGATTTGAAGTATTATCTTTCCGGTTTTATCTTAAGAAATCGAAAGAATAAATATAGCAGAATAAATGAAAATAGGCCTGTTGCAAAACCTGCGAGAACGTCGGTGAACCAGTGAACGTTCAGGTATATCCTGCTAAAACCTATGACAAGGGTAAAAATAATGCAAAAAAATACAAAGATCGTACGCCTAAACTTGCTTTTAATATCTCCAGTAAAAATATAGATCAACAGAGAAAATAATATTATCGCTGCAACAGAATGCAGGCTCGGAAAACTATAGCCTGACTCAAGAATTATTTTTGGAGATGGCCGTTCTTCGGCGATGAGAGTCTTTAGTATTTCACCTAGGCCAGTTCCAAATATAAATACGAGCAAGGAAAATAACGAGAGATAGTATTTTTTTTTGTAAACTAGGTAAAATGAGAGTGCAAGGATCAAAGGAGGAATTACATAGTAATTGCCGAGATTTGTTATGAATAACATTATAGATGTTGCATTAGTGCTCCAAATTCTTGGGATAGAATCACCTATTGATGAGTCGAGGGTCTGGAAAAAAGACAAACCTAGAATTTTTAAAAATGCGATATAAATAAAAATAACTGCTAGGATTAAAAAAATCTGAGACTTTTTATCTTCCTCTTTTTTGTGGGCCATTATTCAAATGATAATTTTGGAACTTCTTTGGATGAAGCTGAAATCTGCAAGTATTCTCTTACTGCGTAGCCAAACGTACCTGCAAACCACTTGCCTGGAAGCGTAGTATTAAGAGTATTATATTCGAGTATACTATCATTGTAATACTGTCGGGCATAGGCAATTTTATCTTCTATTGAAGATAGTTCTTGTTGTAATTGCAAGAAATTTTCGTTTGCTTTTAGGTTTGGATAGTTTTCAGCTAGTGCAAAAATTGTGGAAAGAGCTTTTTGCAGTTGATCGCCTGCTTTTACTTTTGCAGCGATGTTTCTTGCGCCGATTAAAACTTTTCTCGCTTCAGTCACTTCAGTTATTATCTTTTTTTCGTGAGTCATATAACCCTTGACAGCAGCAACTAAATTTGGAACTAAGTCTCCTCTTTTCCTGAGTTGAACATCTATTTGAGCAAGAGAATTATCAATTCTATTTGAAAGTCTGGCAAAACGATTATAGTAAACAAAGAAAGATAGTGCAATCAATGCAATCACGACAATTATTATCCAACCTATTAATATCATATAAAAATAGGGATTTTGAGATTTATAAAGGTTTCTTGCTGGGATTTTTTTTGGTTTTATGATTTAAAAATTATTCAACTTTAATTTCTTCCACATAACGTGCTGGAACTCCGATCATAGTTCTATTCGTTGTGGTTAAAGAGTTGATTGCCCCTTCCTCGTCTAATTCTGCTTGAGTGAGTGGGCTCTCAATTGTTACTCTTCCCGTCGGTTTAGGCTCTATCCCTAATCTAGAATCTTCAGGAGTTAGTTCATCATAAAATAAAACCACCTCACCTGCTTGATAATGGGGTGGAAGGCCAATAGCTTTTTCTGTAATTCTCCCTATTCTTGCTTTTCTGTATGTTCCATTTTCTTTCTGGACGCTTATACAATTTATTGCTCTGGTTAAATCTATCATAAAAATCTTGGGAAATTTAGGTTTATAAGATTTTATATACTGTAGGTTCTATTAAAAATTTTTACCATTTCCCCGACGAAAAATATCTCTCCTTTTTCTTTTACACTCTTATCGGCCGACACCCGTCGACAAAGGATAGTAGCGAAGCGCAATAATCATCTCTTATAAGATCTCCGAAAAGCAAAATATAAAAAGCCTTGATTTATTTAGAATAAATAAAAAAGGAGTCCAATATGTCCAAAATAAAAGTCGACAAGAACAAGTGCATCGGCTGTGGAGCCTGCGTAGCAGTCTGCAGTACCTTTGAGATGAAAGACGGCAAGGCCTTTGCAAAGAAAGCAGAAGTCAAAAAAATAACCTGCGAAAAAGAAGCAGCAGACGTTTGCCCTGTTCAAGCCATAAATGTATCTTAATCTTATTTTTCTCTTTTTTTATTATTTCTATTATACTATCCAGAATATAGTTATTTTAGAAAACAAAAATTTATCTTTTTTTTTCAAGTGCGTATGGAATGTCCAAACTATACGGGCATCCAACACCTTCCCAAATTTTGTCAACACGGGGGTGAGAAGCCTTACATCTTTGTCCGTGTCCGCCAGTATTATACTGGCAAGTTACATTGGTAGAAATAGTATTACATCCTACACTTTTTGATATTCTTACTTGTACATCTACTGGTTTTGGCAAGACTTCATTTCCTTCTCTATCTCTTCCGCTACATTGTATCGGAAATGTCTGTTCAACAGCTCTATCAAGTGCCATAGTGTTTTAGATTTTTTATAGTTTATAAATCTTTTGGTAGTTACTACTATTAAATTAAATCATCTGGCGCATTGGGAGATCTGCTAAGAACTAAACACTCAAAAATAAATCATGGCGGAGAAGAATATAAAAAATTAAAATTTCTGCATAAAATCAAAACATTTATAAATAATGTTAACAATAGTTAACCATGTACTCTTTACCACAGGAACTCGAAGTATGGTATATAATACCTGCAATAAGAAAAGAATTAGCGCGAGTTCTCGTCAGAGAACACAGGATAAGCTATGAGAAAGCAGGCGCGCTCTTGGGAATAAGCAAATCTGCGGTCTGCCAGTATATCTCAAACAAAAGAGCAAATAAACTCAAGCTTCCGGATAATGTCCGAGTAAAAATCGCGAAAGCTGCAGAGAGGATAATCAAGAGGCCAAAAATCGCAATAATCGAGATTGAAAAAATTTTAGGATTCATCAGGCAGAAAAAATGCTGCTGTGAACTCTGCAAAAGATATAATCCGGAAATATTAAATTTTTGCAAAAATAAACCGGTTTGTTAGAAACATGAAAAAAATTTATCTAGATAATGCTGCGACGACAAAAGTCGACGAGAATGTTTTGAATGCTATGGAAAAGATATTCAGTGATAAATATGGCAATGCTTCATCAATACATCTGGCAGGATTAGAAGCTCGCGAAGAATTAGAAAATTCTAGAGAGATAATAGCAAGATCCATCAATGCATCGCCTGAAGAAATAATATTTACGTCGGGCGGGACAGAATCAAATAATTTGGCCTTGAAAGGAATTGTTGGAAAGAAAAAACATATTATCACTACAAGAATTGAACATGATTGCATCTTAAACACTTGTAAATGGCTTGAGAAACAGGGCTGTAAAATCACTTATCTCGACGTAGATAATGAAGGTTTTGTTGACTTGAAAGATGTGGAGAATGCTATCGCAAAAGAAACTGCAATTGTTTCAATCATTCATGGGAATAATGAAATTGGAACCCTACAAAATATAGAAGAAATCGGAAAAATATGCAGAAAGCATGGGACTCTGTTCCATACTGATGCGTGCCAGAGTTATACAAAAACAAAAATAGATGTACAAAAACAGAATATTGATCTGATGAGTTTGAATGCGCACAAAATCCATGGGCCAAAAGGCGTCGGTGTTCTCTATGTGCGTAAAGGAATAAAACTTGAGCCGTTGCTGCATGGTGGGGGCCAAGAACAGGGAATACGAAGCGGGACTGAAAATGTCCCCGGAATAGTTGGATTTGCCGAGGCTGTTAAGATTGCAGATAAAAAATATATAGAATATATGACTAAATTAAGAGAACGTCTTATTGACGGATTATTAAAAATCCCAAATACAAAGCTAAATGGTCCAAAAAATAGATTGTGCAATAATATTAATGTCAGTTTTGGGAATATTGAAGGCGAGGCAATTGTTGGATTGTTGTCTGATGAGGGGGTCTATTGTTCGACTGGCTCGGCATGCAAATCCCGTTCACTTGAGCCGAGCCATGTGCTTTTGGCAATCGGATTGACACCACTGGCGGCTAACAGCTCAATAAGATTAAGTTTAAGTAGGCATAGTACAATTGAAGAAATAGATTATGCTATAGAAAAGATTAAAAAAGTGGTAGATAAATTAAGAAAATTAAGCCCATTTAAATAAACAGGAGGTAATCATCGCAAATGGCAAAAACACCAAAAAAAGAATATGAAAAACATGCATGTGAATTCAAGAATGAAAAAGCGTGCGAAGAAGAACTAGAAGAAGAAGGCAAGTCTCTCGAAGATGCAGAAGAAGACGAATTTGAAGACGCAGACGAGTTAATTGATTGATAATATGAAAAAAACAAAAAAGAAAGTCACAAATAAAGTTATAACTAAAACAATGACATTCGGAGAACTAATCAGCAAATATCCGAAAAAAGCTGAAAAACTTGCGAAAAAAGGCATGATGTGCCATGGTTGCCCAATGGCGATGATGGAAACAATAGAACAGGGAGCGATTGCCCATGGGATTGATCCGGACAAACTGGTAAAAGAGCTGAATAAATAATTTTAAAATATTCTATTGAAAAATGAACAAACAAAAAAAAATTGAAGAGATTGTATTAAAAGTAGCAATAGAACTTGCGAGAGATGGAGAAGGAGCTTTATTTGTAATCGGGAAGAAAGTAAAATATTCTAGACTGTTAAAACAAAGATTCCAGAAATTCAGCATATTTTCTTCGGGTTCTGTAAAACTTCTGAAAAGCCTGGCTGTTATCGACGGCGCAATAATAATAAATGAAAATGGGCAGGTCTTGGATTATGGCGCGATGATCAAGAATGCAAGACCGCTAAAAGGTTATGGGACAAGGCATGCTGCTGCAGTCACTGCATCTAAAAATGGAAACAGAGTTATATTGTGCTCTGAAGAAGAAAGAAAAGTCAAGATATTCAGCGACGGCAAATATGTCATGCAGGTCGATGCTCTTGAGAAAAATGTTGAAAAAAATGTTTCTGAAATCTCTGAAGTGCTTGAAAGCATCGGGATCGGCACTATCGGGAGTCTCGGAGCTGTGACGCTTGTTCCGACACTTGGAATCACGCTTGTCCCGGGAATAATTGTTTTTGGCGGAAGTTATTATGCCATAAGGTCATTGATAAGCCAGGTAAAAAAATGGAGGGGAAAACTATGAACGAGATGTACACAAAAAAAGTAATGAAACAGTTCAGAAAACCAAAAAATTTTGGCGAGATGAAGAATGCAGACGCTGTCGGAATTGTGGGAAATCCTAATTGCGGCGATGTGATGAAAATATATCTGAAAATCGGAAAAAGAAAAGATGGAAAAGAAATAATCAAGGATATAAAATTCCAAACAATGGGATGCATCGCGGCTATTGCGACTTCGTCGATAGTGACTGAACTTGCGAAGGGCAAGACACTTGAAGAGGCCAAGAAAATATCAAATGAGGACGTGGCCAAAGCACTTGGCGGATTGCCACCGATAAAAATGCATTGTTCTAATCTTGCGGCAGATGCGCTGAGAAAAGCGATCGACAAATGGGAAAAGAAATAAATTTTTTAAATTATTTATCAAAAAAACAATGTGGCACCGCAACATAAATGGTGCGGTTTGTAAAGCCCCTTGTTTTTTGGAGACAGAAAACGGGAAGTTGCAGAGGCAACTTCCGCAGCCTAAAGGCTGCAGTTTAAAACCGTTTTCTGTATTAGAATTTTTAGATAATTATCTTTTATCTCTATTGAATTTTATTTGCAACAGAGTGCGCAAGATGAAGCAAGGCTATCTGCGCAGGACTGAGCATTAACTCTTGCAGTATTTTTACCAACTAACTCTAGGAGTTCATCTCCATCTGGCTGTTGACTTGAACAGTATTTTGTTCCTTGGGTTCCTGTACCTATTGTCTTAAAATTCACAACATAAAAAATCGAATTAATCATTACTCCGGTGGTTATGCTTCCAATTGAATCCATCCCGTTTCCAGCGCCGAACTCATAGATTTTTGAATAGCCACTAGCACAAGTAACACTATTGCTCCTTTGGCAAATTGCAATACAATCAACATAGCTCTTTGGAGCAGGGAAAGATGTAGAAGTCGTCGGCAAAGAAATTTGGACTGCCCCATTACCTGCTGGTTTTCCAGTACTGCCTCCACTTCCTATTCCCCTAGTTCCTAGTCCTCCAAGTCCTCCATTCTTTCCAGGATTTGCATCAATTTCTCCACCTGCACCGCCGATCCCAACTCCGCCGCCGCCTCGACCATCAGTCGTCGGAGCACCGCCGCCGCCTGTTCCTCCTCCTCCTCCTTTTGCGGTTAATAAAGAACTAAATGAACTTAAACTTCCATTTTTACCGCTTCCTCCAGCTCCTCCCGGGGTCCCCTTATTAGAAGAAGAAGCTCCTGCTGCTCCTGGAGCTCCGCCTATACCGACAACAATATTATATGAAGTTCCAGGAGTTACACTGAATGTTCTATTTTTATATCCACCTGCACCGCCTCCGCCGCCAGGATTTCCTCCACCTGCAGGACTACTTCCGCCATATCCGCCTCCGCCGCCACCGGCTCCAAATACCTCAACAAAAATACTATTCACTCCCGGAGGTATAATAAAAGGAGTATTGCCTGCAAAATTATAAAATGGGCATATTCTTGTTTTTACATCCGATGGGGGATTCAATAGAAAAGCTGTCCACTCTGCAAGAGAATTTAGAGGTATAAAATAGGCTTTGGAAGGATTTGTGTTGTGAGCCTCTCCGCAAAGATATTGCTGGTTAATCTTGAAATAGGAATTTTGGAAGAATTTATAGCCTTGCTGAGATGATGAAAATCCAATCAAGACGATTCCTAAAATTATAAAAATCAATATTTTTTTCATGCTTCATTCTTCATTGATTCTATCTCTTTTTTCAAATTTTTTATTTCTTCTTTTAATGCAAGAATCTCTTGATCTTGTTTTTTATTTTGAGCGGATAATTCTTTAACTGCTTCAACAGTAGGTGCGATGAGATTGCCATATTGGACGGATTTATATCCTCGAGAATCTGTGACGACAGTCTCTGGAAAAACTTTTTCGACTTCCTGCGCAATAAATCCTAGTTGAGTCTTATTGTTACCGATAAAATTAAACGAAACTCCTTTAAGATTTTCTATTTTTAATAGAGCATCATTGATTTTAGATATATTTTCTTTTTTTCTTTCGTCAGAAGAATAGAGGAAAGAAGTTGCTTGAATGGATCCGGCGACATCTAACTTTTGTTGAGGTGTTGCTGTGCCGATGCCGACGTTGCCAGTATTATAATAAATATTTGCGCCCGAAGTTGTCCATTGGCTTCCGCCACCAGAACTGGTTATTGTCCCATCGACTTTTAGGTCTCCGGCGACGTGTAATTTGGCTGTCGGAGTTGTTGTTCCGATCCCAACATTCCCATTCCCATCGATATTTATTCTATCTCCGACATTTCCCTGATGGATTGCAAATTTTCCGTCCTGATTCTGCGAAAACCACCATCCCTGAATCCCTCCAGAATTATCACTGTCAAGAACTCCGATTCGTGTGGCCGGATCTGCTCCGCTTCCTGTTCCCTGAGCAAGTATCCAACCACCGACGACATGCAGTTTTACTCCCGGAGCTGCTGTCCCGATTCCGACATTGCCCCCATTAGCAATAATAAGTCTAAGATTAGGATCTGTTTCATCTGTTTCATACAATCTAAATCCCCCACCACCGCCAAATGCTGTCCTAATTATCCAATTATGTGTAGAGCCTGCGTTAGTGAATGTAGAAAATATCTGTCTCGCAAAATCATTGTTTGCAACCTCTATCTTTAAAGGAGAACTGCTGGAACTAGCACTAGAAGAACTGCTTAAACATTTTCCCGCGGTCGTGCAAAAATCAAGCCCATTTACTTTCCCAGGAAAACTCCAAACATCCGTCACTGTTCCAAAAAAAGTTCCGCTTCCGATTTGCTCTGCCGGGTGGCCTGGATTTGGCGTCGCTGCAAAAGCAAAACTAATTGAGAGAATTACGAGTAATAATAAAAAATATTTGTTCTTGAGATTAAATGGGTTTTTCATGGTCCTCTTTGATTTATCTTTATAGGAACTGAGATTTATATAGGTTTTTGTCTGGCACAAAATTTATAATGACTATTTAACTATCAGATTAGAGAAAGATGGTGAATAACATACTTGTAATGTATTTTAAAGTTGGAGCTCAAAAAGGTTTTAGCTATGAGCAGATGCGTGATTCGTTGAGAAAACAGAGATATGATGACAAGGAGATAAAAGAGGCCTATGATGCTATGCTCGCTGAGAAATCAGGAAAAGTTCGGAGAATCGCCGAGAGCAAAATAAATCCGCCAGTTGAAAAAACTACTGAACCTGAAAAAATATCTCCGTTGGTGAGAGTTAAGACCAAACCCAAAATTGTCCCGACACTAGAAACAAGAGTAGTTGCAAAGATCGAGGGAAAAAAGCCGATTGCCCTTCAAATAGAAAAAAAAGTTGCAGAACCTGAGCCAATCATCCCTCTTGTAAGAAAAAAAATTGTTGAACCAAAAGTTGAGCCTAAACCGATTGTGCCTGAACCTGAAAAAATTGAAACTCCTCCTTTGACAGTCATGCCTAGCACACCACCTGTTGCTTGGAAAGGTATTGAGCCTCAAGTCATTGAACCTGGAATAACTCCAATCAGCGAAGCAGAAATCAATCCAAATATATTTCAGAGACATAAAATACTTTTTATTATTTTTGGTTTGATCTTGCTAGGAATTATCGGCGGAGTTCTATATACAACGTTATATTCGGGAAATGTAAGTGTTAAACTAGTGCCAAGCAATCAGACTGGAACATCAGGAACAGCCGCAGTGCCTGAAGCAAGTGCAGCAACAGGTGCGCCTGAAACTACGACGACGGTTTCAGAGAATACCTCAACCCGGCCAGTAGTTGAAAATAGTTTATCAGTATCGCCGACGGCAAATAATTCTGGTTCGGTTGTGGCAAATAATCTATCTGCACCTCCTGCTACTGAAAATGTATCCGGATCTCCAGCATTAAGTGGTGAAGGCATGGCTTGTTTCCTCAATGAGCAATGTGGTGCTGGTTATTCTTGCAGTACAACAACGGGCAAGTGCCAGAAGAATGCTTAATTTTTATCCTTAGACATCATGATTAAACATAAAATTTATAATGGTCGTTTCATTCAAAAATCAGAGAAAGATGGTGAATGAAACTTTATTGAGATATTTTAAAGTCGGAACTGATCAGGGATTCAGCTATGAAGAGCTGCACGATTCGTTGATAAAACAGGGATATTCTGAGACAGATATAAAAGAATCTTGGGAAATCTTTCAGAAACCTGCTGAGAAAAAGGAAATCGCCCAAGAAAAAAAAGTTCTGGAATCAGAAGGACCTGGGGAAGAAATAAAAGAAGTAGAAAAAAAGGCGACT
>CAYHOV010000019.1:0-15896 GCA_964358615.1 Candidatus Woesearchaeota archaeon
CTGTTAAAATTTCTCTTGGTTTACCATGAATTTTAAATAGAGTATCAAGAATCTGGATTATGATATCTGTTGATACTTGATTAAGCGCAAACAATCCTAAGCAATATCTTGAGCAATCATCAATGACTGCGAAACAATACTTTCCTTCGATTTTTTGGTCAGAAGTATCCATTTGCCACAATGAATTCGGATGTTCTCTCTGCCAGCGAATATATTTTATTCGCTTTTTTCTGTTTGGATTTGGGTTAGTTAAATGGTGTTTGTTAAGGATTTTGTTTATTGTTGTGTGTCCAAGATTGACAAATTCTTCTATCTTCTCTGCTCCCCAACCAGTTCTATTTTTTATTGAGATAATTTTATCTTCAATTTCAGAAGTTATTTTATAATGAATTGTCTTCGGTCTTTTTGATTTATCACATAAATCCCATTCAGTTTTATTAAGTTTGTTTGTCCATCTTCTAAGAGTTCTTACAGCTACCTCATAGCCAAATTGAGCAAGAAGTATTTTTCTGCATTGATTATTTGTATGTCCTTTAATCTTCAGCTTGAAGAATTCCTTTCTTATTTCTTCTTTTTTCATTGAATAAACAGAAAATTAGACGAGAACTAATTTTCGGTTGGACATAAGACATATGTCCCTGGCTCATACAGTTTTTATCTTTAGATAAAAATGAGATAGAATTAAATTTATCTAACAACAAATTTTTTAGAAGGATAATGATGATTTGGCCAAACGTCAGATTCTCTAACTGCATCTGCTCCCTGATAATCTTCTGCTTGTGCAGCGCCGGGTAATTTTCCAGCCGGAAAGTGTAAGGGCATATCTTGGAAAGAACCAAAAGTAGATCTAATAGCGCAGACTCCTTGACCGCCTTCTGCTTGAACAGCGTCGGATAATTCTTGAGAACCTGCGGCTCTTTGTTGAGCTAATTGTTGTTCTTGTAAAATATTGCTTCGGAAAGAGATCTAGGCCCAGTTAACTCTATATGCTACCTGTTTTGGTTTTTCATCTATAAGAGGTCGAGCATTCTTTGCAGCCATCTGTCTAAGTAAATCAACATAGACTCCGTCATCTTTTCTATCTTTCTCGGGAAAGTAAGAATAGTCGTCTTTCGATTCAGGTAATCCTATTTTTGCCATAATATATCTCAGTAAACAAAGTTTATAAATATTTCTATTTGTAGCCCCGAAAAAGTAACAAATTACATCCGCTGAATATAGCCTTTTCTTGGTTTGAAAAGATCTCCGGCCTTGGATAATTTTTCCAGGGCCTCATCTAATTCTTCTTTTGTCATTTTTCCCTGAGATTCTTTTTCAATCTCTTCTACTGGAATTAACTTGCCGATCCTATTTTCAAGCTGTTCAATTATTTCTTTTACTATGTGAATCTTATTTCTCTTTGCAGCAGGATTACCTGAGATTTTGTCGATATCAAATGTTTTTGATTCTTCATCATAGCCCACATGCATCAAGAAATATTTCATCAAATCTATTGCTCGTTTTGAATCTTCTTTAGTTACTTTTTTACTTAAACGAGATTTTGCAGAAGCTTCAGATAAACGAATCAGGGCCTCAAGTTGACGAGCAGAAAATGGGATTGGTTTTACAGAATTTGTAGACAGTGTCGGCTGATTTCGAACGTTTACATAAAAATTTTCTATTTCAAATTTTGCTTCTTCAGTAAGAATTGGGTTGAATCTTTGTTTGGTATAAGCAATATATTTTTTCAATAAATCTGCTTCAATTATATCGTGTCTTGTTTCTTTGCTGTGCTCTGCGAGAACATGGTGGGCAATGGAAGTGTCTCGCTCACGATTCGGCAGATCTCGAAGAATAAAAATCAAATCAAAACGATTTAACAGCGACGGAGCGAGATCAACTTGTTTTGCAACCATTTCCATTGGATCGAAACGGCCAAATTTTGGATTTGCTGCAGATAATACAGAAGTCTGGGCTCTCAATGTGGCTTGGACGTTGGCTTTTGAAATTGTTACTGTCTGTTGTTCCATTGCTTCGTGCATTGTACTTCTGTCGGACTCATCCATTTTTTCCAACTCGTCAATGCAAACCATTCCTTTATTTGAAAGAACCATTGCTCCTGCCTCCAGTGACCAGCCACGCATAAGCTCGTCACGAACAACTGTTGCTGTTAAACCTGCTCCAGATGCAGACTTTCCTGAAACATAGCGACCTTTTGGAGCGATGCTAGAAATAAATTTGAGCATAACTGATTTTGCAACTCCGGGATCTCCGACGAGAAGAATATGAATATCTCCACGGGTGCTTGTCCCGTCGCTTCTCTGTTTTTTTACTCCTGAAAATAATTGTAGGGCAAGGGCTTCTTTTATTTCCAGATGTCCCCAAACAGAAGGAGCAATGCTCCTTGTGAGTCTCTCCATAATTTTTGGGTCTGCTGCAAGCTCTTTAATCTGACGTTCATCTTCTTCATCAATATCGACCTCTTCAAAAGTTTCTTCGAGAGGGATTATATTGTTGGCTTCAACTGCTAAGTCAAAGCGAGTGGATAGTGCTCCTGACGGAAGAATATTTGAAATCTCTTTTAATATTCCAATAATACGGACACGGCTTCCGGGAGTTGTTCTCTCTTCCATGCGAGGATCTACTAAATCTTCTTTCAGAAAAATATTCATTCTCTTCGGCTGTTCTCCTCCTTTTAATGAATCTGGACTTTCTTCTATTACAATTTTCTGAGCATCGACCATTTCCTTGGACAACTCACGAAAACCTCCTCGACGGCCGCAGGAACAGCGAGAAGGCTCGTTAAATTTTTTATCTAACTGAAGAACTGAGATTATAGAACCGCAACTAGGGCATTCGAATTTTGCATTGACGACTTGGGGGCGGACTTCTGAGGCCTGACGGACTATGCCCTCGATGGAGACAAGATTTGACAAATGTTTTGCTCTGAGATTTCTTATGGGAATCTCTTGAGATTTTGAAATCGTGATAAAACGAACACGAGGATTTTGAACAAGTTCTAGCTCTTCTAGGGCTAGCTCAAGAGTTTGGAATGTTTCTTCGGGTTTTATGATAAGCTGGTCTGCCAAGTCTGGAGAGTGATTAAGAACATCTTCAAAATCAAGGGGAACAACATTATTAATTAATTTTATTGTTTTAATGAGTTTTTTATTTGAACTAAAAAAGTTCTTTGCTTCTGTTAAACTCTCTTCGGAGTTCAGGCCTTGTTTTTCAGAGTCCTTGCTGGTGGTCTTGCTTGAAAATTCTTCCTCATTTGCATAGTCTTCCATGGTTTTATGAATCGGGTTTGATTTTTATAGTTACTTATGGTGGAAAATATATATTAACTTCTTGTTATAATCTTTAGAGGATATAAATGCTTAAAAATACATAAACAAATCTGATTTGATGGGCAGTTCGAAAAGTGGATTTATACGCTGGGATTTTCAGGGAATTCCTACAGTAAGGAAATTTGCAGAACTTGTTAATGCTATCGAAGGTAAAAACCAGCCAATAGCCAGAGAAGAGGTTCTAGAAGAATTATTGGGTGTCGGCCTATTGAGCAGATCTCTGACTGGAAATTATTCACTAAGAGCACCGATAGATCCAGATTATTATCTTAATCCCGTATTAGAATCCCGGAGATTATATTTTACTACACGGGATTTTGCAGAGCGCTATGGACGAGTGTTTAATGCAAGAGCATTATTGCCTTCAAAAGAATCACCCTGGAGAATCACTTCTCCGCCCTGGCCTCAAGACTGGAGAGAACTTTTTATGAAACTAAATGGAGAAGACACACTCGAGAGCGATAGAAGAGAGGCTTTAGCAAGAGCGTCAGAAGCTGGGATTTTTGCAAAAACAGGATACAGGGTTTTCTATACTAGAAAAAAATCATCTAACGAATCTTCTAAAAAATCTGTAAAACAAAATGTCGCGCTTGGCGAATGGGCCTCGCCGTTGGCCTTTTCATCGAAAGAATTAGCGCAGGGCTATAAAGATAGTCTTCCCTATGACATGAGCGGATTTCCGTTTGCAAAAAGAGATGTTAAAATCGAAGAAGCAAATTAGTTTTTTAGAATATAAATGCTTAAAAATAGCGATAGGATGTTAAATTTTATGAAAAAACCTTCAAGACAGGAAATACTAGAAGATAGTCATGGATTAGTTTTTTGGAATGAAAGAGGAATTCCAATAGTAAAAGGAGTTCATAGAATAAAAGGAGTTTATAATCTTGTAAAGATCTTAGAAAATGGAACAAGGTTTCCGGATATTGAAACAGCGGTTTTAAATAGATTGATGAGTACTGGTTTATTAAGTACTAGCCCTGAAGATAACTATTCTGTCTATGCGTCAAATTCTGTAGACCCTAATTTTTCATTTAATCCTCGATTAAATGGTCAATTACTTTATTTTGTATCAAAAGATCTTGCAGAAAAATTTGCATGCCAAGTGGGCCCTAATGGTTCTCCGATAGTAGGTCAACGTCCTGAAAATTTAAAAAAATGTGATCTAGAAGATATAAGTACAAGAAAATGGAGAGAACTAAGAGTCGGAGTGGCACAATCACCGAGTGACTATCTGATTCAGAGACTTAGAGGATTAAAAGTTATAGATAAAAAAGGATATGCAGTTACAAGAAAAAAATCTCCTGAAGAATGCCCTTCGTGGAAAGATGCTAAAAATTTAGGAAAAGTTGTTCAGCTTGGTTTTGTTTTAAAGGGAGCATGGAAATTCACATCATTGCCCTATGCTGAAAGTTATGCAGATAGTTTTCATTATGAAGTTCCTGGATTTCCTTTCAAGAGAAGGGATGTTGAAATTAAAGAAGATTAGAACGGAACTTCTCCAGTCAACCGAAGATCATCGGCCATAGACTCTGCAAGTTCTGGAGCAAAATATCTTACAACAGATCGGACTGGCCCAATTTCTTCGTCCTGTCGACTGTATCCTAGAACAAGCCGGTCTCTTATCAACTCTCGGTATATTGAATCATATTTATATCCTTGAAAACGATTGTCGCTATCTGGATTAAATGGTTCGTCTCTTAAATCTCGAATTCTTTCCAGTGAGGCCAGAGAACGATCTCTTCTAAAATGAAAAAGACTATGATATAGCTGACTATACCACTCAGGATTATGGGCAATGGGAACCCGGATCATATGGCCTTCAAACATTTGGCGAGGCGCAGGAATAAGGATTACATGGGGCCGATTTTCCAATAGATCTAGATGAAGAATATTTGCTTCTGAAGAAAAATGTTTTCTTACTGGCACAGGCAGCCCTAGGACTGGTTCGTCAGGAGTCCAAAATTGAGGTTTTACAATTTTTACCATCTTTTAATTGAACATGAACTTTTTTAGGTATAAGATTTCCTAATACTCGAAGTATATAAATATTTAAAAAAGTAAAGGACTTGAAAAAAGTATGAAAAGAGAAGATCAAATAAAACCTCGAGGGGGAAATGTTGTTTTAGCTGAAGATTATGAAGATGGTTATGATACTGGCAAAGTAAAAGAAATATTGAGGCTTGGAGGATATAAGCCTTCTTCTGTTGCAGAGGTTGCGAGAGAAAGAGTAAAAAAAGGAATGAGGGCCTATGTTTTTAATGGGAGCGGACATGCAAGAGAATGTTTTGTCCATGTCTCTTCGAAAGAAATATTTTTAACAAAAAAATCTCCAGTACTGGCTAATTATCAAGAAGCAATGGCTCGTTATCATCGTGGAAATGAATTTTATTTAAGTGATAGGCAGGTTGAAGAAGCATTGGTAGATTCTGTAAAAGTCAAAGGAGAATATGGAATTCCATTTGATAAAATATGGGAAGACGAAGTTGGTGCTTATCTATTTGAAGATGTTGATAGTGCGCAAGCATATGGTGCGCTTTTAGAGAGAATTGCAAAAAAAGGAGCTGGATTGAATGATTTATGGATTCATTTAGAGAAAAGAAGAAAAAAAGAAAAACCTTTTGCAAGGCAGTTATGGTTTGGTGGTGTTTGCAATTTTAATTCATGGCTCTTTGGGGGGCTGATTAATGGAACTATGTTTGGAACACGCATGAGTGCTGAAGAAAAAAGGCAAGCGGGTTTAGATGCTACTGCCTAGTCTTCTTAATTAAATACAAACTCTGGTTTTGCAATAATATCACCTTGGTCGACTTGCTTAGCAATCTCTATAAAATCGTCGTCGCAGAAAACAGCGAATAAATCTTCATCTGGAATTTTTCCCAGAATATCTTTTTTGAAAAGAGGTTTGCCAGTTTTTAATCCTTTGATAATTTCTTTTTTTACCTGAACAACAGGCATGATTTTTTTTATGGCCTCTTCTGCAGGAACAATCATTTTTCTTAGTCTTGAAGAATCTCCATTATGGGACTCTTGAAGAGCTTGGTTAAATTCATATAACGTTACAGAACTTGATTCGGAAAAAATTCCTGCGCGGATTCGGCGCAACTCCAGCATGTGGGCTCCGAGTTCGGTTTTTTGGCCTAGATCATGGATCAATTTTCTTATGTAGGTTCCGCCCTGAACTTCGGCTTGAAATAAAAAATCTTTTCCATTTTTTTCCAAAAGTTTGAAGGACTTTATCTCACGTTCTCGTTCCTGACGCTTTACTCGGGATTTTTTTGGAGGAAGCTGAGTTATTGTTCCTATAAAAAATTCGTCGATGGTTTTTTGCAGATCTTCTAAAGAGATCTCTTTATGGACGTGCATTATGCCGACGTATTCTTTGTCATGGCCTAGAAAAAATCCGGTGAGTTTGCAGGCTCGGCCAAGTGCTATGGGCAGAACTCCTGTAACTTTTGGATCAAGAGTGCCAAAGTGGGAAGTTTTTTTCAGAGCAAATTGTTTTCTGATATAGTCAGATACTGTGAACGACGTCGGGCCTGAGGGCTTGTCGATGTTGATTATCCCGAAGTTCAGCAGATCTGCGATTTTTGTTTTATCTGGCATATTTTAGGATATACTGAATACTATATAAATTTTTAAATGAGAAATCTAAGGAAGAGTATAGGAGCAATAAAAATGCAAAAGATAGTTACTCTCGGTGGAGGGACAGGACATTTTCAATTACTGCGAGGCCTGAAAAATTATGATTGCAATATAACTGCGATCGTCAATGTTTCTGATGACGGAGGATCGAGCGGAAAATTAAGAGATGAATATGGTATATTGCCTCCTGGCGACCTGAGGCAGTGCATTGTTGCGCTTGCAGACAATGAGCATGACAATATCCTGAGAAAATTATTTAATTATAGATTCAAGAATGGAGAGGGCCATAATTTTGGAAATCTCATTATAACAGCGTTGACAGATATTTGCGGAAATACGCAGGAAGCTATAAAAGAAACTTGCAAGCTGATGCGTGTCCGCGGCAGGGTCTTGCCTGTGAGCATAGATAATGCTATCCTGCATGCTGAAACTCTCGACGGAAAAATACTGAATGGTCAGACAAATATAAGTTATCCTGCAATCGGAACAAAAATAAAAAAAGTTTTTTACAAGCCAGATGTTTTTGTCTACAAAGAAGTTTCTGAAGCAATCAAAAACGCCGATAAAATAGTCATCTGTCCTGGAGACCTATATGGGAGCATTTTGCCGGTATTCATCACAAAGGGTTTTTGCGAAGCTCTGAAACAATCGAAAGCAAAAAAAATCTATGTCTGCAATCTTTTCACAAAAGAGGGAAATGAGAATTTCAGGGCCAGTGATTTCCTTAGAGAAATTGAAAATTATGCAGGATTAAAACTAGATCATGTGATCCTGAATACTAAAAAACCTTCTGAAGAAGTAATGAAAAAATATCTATCTGAAAATTCAAAATTTGTCGAAGATGATCTGCCTCAGGACAATCGCATAATCAGAGGAGATTTTGTAGCAGAATATCCTTCTGAATCAAAGACTATCTTCAGGCATGTGCCTGAGAAGATTGCGAGGGTCATTGTAGGATTATAGATTTTTAAATGAAACTATAAAGCTCCTCGATAGCTAATTTTTCAAGAAATTAAATAATTCATTATAAGTATACTTCCCTTGATGTTTCCATGTTTCCCGATGAGTCTGAATAATTGAATATTGTTTTGCTCCCTCTTTTGTCCTATGGCTGCCCAACATTTTTCTCCAACCAATTAAGCCTCTAATTTTTCTTTCACAAATATTGTTATCAAGATTTACTCCTTCGATCTCGATTGCAGTAAGCCAATGCCCTCGATATTTCATAAGCCAATTATCGACGATGCTCTTTGCTCCCCTGCACCAATATTTATAATTTATTATCTCATTTAACTTTTCTAAATCCTCTTTTTCTTACATCTTTTGATTTGCATTTAGGACATCTCATTTTACACATCCCTTAAAATAAAGGGAAGTTTTACCATATAAATGTGACGTTAATTATACAATATCCGTCGATGCTTTATAGTTTTCTCCTAGTACAAGGGGATTGGTTATCACTTAATAGTGATTATATTTCGAAACATTTATAAAGGAAATTGTGATTATTTGTAAATGCCAATATCACATGATGAATTACTTAAGAGAATTCAAGCTGGAGAGATTGTACGCTACGAGTCTGCAGAAGGAAGATCTACTCCCTTAACATCCAATATGTTAATTGGTGATCCTAGATTTAAAGAATCTGAATTTACAATAGTGCCTAAGGGTAAGAGGCGTGAGCCATTCTTTACTGTATGTCTTCCATTAGATGCCCAAAAGAATCTTAGAACTAGAAGAGCTGTACACTCTGCCCAGTTAACACTTGATGATGTACTTGATGATCTTATTTTAAGCGTCCTTCCAAGTGAAGTGCAGGCAGCTGTTAAAGATCCTAGTCTAATGAACAGAGCTTATGCTTCTGACTCTGCTCTTGAGCCTTATGTTGTAGGATTATTTAAAGCAAACCAAGCACAAACAGCACAGACAATTACAGATTTGTTTGGTAGTTTACCTGACCGGTCATCACTAGGGTCTTTATGTGATATGCTTGAAACAAAAGCAAAAGAATCAGTAAGTGGAAACTCTCCCAAGTCACCTGTTTATTACAGATATATCCAATGGGCATTATTTCCCAATTCAGTCCCTGAGAATAAGAAATGGGATGAGAGATATGTAAAATCTTTTAAACCAGAGAAGGAGTTAGAATGGCGTAATCATATTCTACATAGGGCAGCTATGTCTGTTGCTTTAGCATGGGAATTAACCAGAAGCTCCAAAAGAGGAAGATTGCATCCATTAACCCCAAACGAAAGAAAAACTGTTCTTAGGAATGTAGCATATGCTTCATTGCTTTGTGACTTAAATACACTGGTTATGGATTTTAGGGGAAACAGAAGATGTGAGCATAATACTTCTGGAGATGTTATTCATGCAATAGCAAGTGCAGGTATGGTTGCTGGAAATTATCCTGAGGATATCAGTAGGCTTGTATCAAATCACCATGGCAGTGAAATAGATCGAGTCAATCCTTTGGCATCAAAAGCAATGTTAACGGTACAGAAATTATACAAATATCTAAATCCTACACAATATCCTGAAGAAGTTAAGAGAAATACTCCTACGCCAGAACTACCAGAATCTATTAATGTAGATGCTCTGTTTGATTGTATTGGCAAACATGATGGGGTTATTGATTTTAACAAACTTATGTTAGTGATATCAAAATATGAAAAACTAAAAACTGTGTTATCCACTAAAGGAGACACAGAAATGCCTTTCTATGAATTTCTTAGAGCATTGCGTCCAAAAACATTTGGTTATGGGTTGTTCCCAGAAGATTCGAGCAAGCTGGAAGATAAGTTAAAGAAAAAAGGAGATTGCCCTATGAGCGTACTCTTTGCAGGACAATATCTTCAGCCAAAAGAGTTTGATGAAGTTATTAGAGAAGTAAAAATGCTTAACTTTACTAAAGGTGAGGCCGAAAAAGTAGAAGATCCAGGCCAGCCAATAACAGAAAAACAAAGAGCAGATCAGTTCCTAGAAGATTATTATAGGTATCCTATAGCTATTGATTTGGGAAAAACAGTCGAAAAATTAAAAAAACCTAAAGTAAGAGATAGATTCAGGACAGAACTAGAATTTACAGGTTTATTACATGAGTATTACCAATCTTTAAAAGAAGATGATACTGCTGCAGTTGGAGCTAAATTAGCAGAACTTAGAACAAGAGCAAAGAGAATTAAACATCCCGTACTTAGAAGTGCGTACGAGCGGATTGATAATGGAGGCAGATTCTCTTTATACCGTCCAACTACAGAAAATAGTGAAGGTGAATCTATACTTACATCATTAAAAGAAAAGATGGCTCAGACAGGAAAAGTAGGCAATGTTTATTTAGTATCAAAAGACAATGAAGGTATAACTATTGAAGAATACACTGGCAGAAGGACAGTATGGCAATGGTTAGCATTTCAATTTACTAGTGGGTTGGTAGATAGAAAAATATCCCCCCTAGAACAAGCAAGAGAAGCTGCTCTTTCGCAGGGCCCATATAGAGACAATGTTGTGATTTACAGTACTCAAAGAAAAAGAGATGAAAAAGGGAAAGTTGTTCGTAAAAAAGATGGCTTCCCTGCGCTTGAATTAAGAATTATAGATTAGGCTCAAAAGGACTTTTACCGATTCTCGCGGGTTATATGACTATTACTCTCCTTTATTCAAAACGTCGAAAAACTCTCCATGCAAAATCTTTTCCGCTTCTTTATGGCATTTCCCTTGAGAAATAAAAAAAATATTTTATCAAATATCTCCGACCATATATTTATCTCTGGTCGGTTCTGAGAATTTTTCTATTGCAGATCGCAACATTGTTCGGGGCATGACCTTACAATGTTTTTGTAAAAATTTTTCTAAAACCGCTTGATTACGCTTTCCTACTTCGCGAAGCATCCATCCGACGGCTTTTTGTATCAAGTCTTGTTCGTCATTTATTAAAATTTCAGAAATCTTCAAGGTATCCTGAAACTGATTTTCTTTAATAAATGAAAATGTCGAGATTATCGCTATTCTTCGATCCCAGAGAAGATTGGAATTTGCAAGTTTGTACAATATGTCTCGGTTTTTATCCAATAAAAAATTTCCTACAATCTCTCCACAAGACAAATCTACAAGGTCCCAGTTGTTAATATTTTTAGTGTTCTTCAAATAAAAATCAAGAATTTCGTAACGCTGGTTCTCTCGAGATTTTTTATATTTGTGCATCAGGATTAAAAGAGCGATTAAACGTTTTTCATGAACTTTTGAATCGAGCAAAATTTGCAGATCATCAAGAGAAAGATTGTAATATTTTTTTACAATTTCTCTTTGTTCTGGAACTTGAATTCCTAGAAATTTGTCCCCTTGGCCATATTCGCCTTCGCCTGTTTGAAAGAATTTCTGAAGGACTTTTGCTTTCTTTATATTTGTATAGTCTCTTAATTCTTGTTCGAGCTGTTGTAAGTCTGACATTTTATAGTAAAGAAAGGGGGGATTATAAATATGTTTCTGACGCAATGCCTGTAAAAACAGAATCAAAAAAACAATGGACACCCTACCATAAATGGCGTGGTTTAATTTCTGACATTAAAAAATTAATGTCGATTCATTGAAGTTCTATGAAACTCTTGCTCTTGTGGAGATTTGGCCTTGGCGTCGTGTTTTGCATGGCGGGCGTCTTGCTTCTGACTTTCTATTCCTGCTTCAACAGTGGCCAGTTCTTTTTCTTTTTCATCCTGCTTTTTTGCAGCGTCTATCTCGGTCTTCTCTTCTTTTGGCAATTCTTTTACTTCTTTGACTGTTTTTTTTGCTTTTTCAGAAGATTTTTTCTCGCGCTGCATTTTCCATTTTACTACATCTGGAATATCTACTAACTCTGCATAAACAATACCGTCTTTTTTTGTTGCTTTTACTTTTATTCTTGTAGGCGGATTTTTTATTCCCCGATACCATACTTCATTATTAAGATAAATGTCTACTTTTACTTTTCTAATGTCCCTGTCTTCGACGTGCATATGTTTTGCTAGAAATTGTTTTATTGCTTTTACTGCTTTTTTTGCTCTTCTGTATCTCTGAACCTTTAAAAACTGTTTTCTTAACGGAATTATGTACTCTCTTTCTAGTTCAATCTTTCCTTCGGTTTTGTCTTTTACTTTTTTTACTGCTTCTGCTAAATCTTTTTTAACCTTACTCTCGACGGTTTTTTCATTCTCGGTTTTTTCTAATTTTTCTTCGGCCATGTTCATTTATCCTAGATAATCCTTTCTCATCTTTCGAGGTTTTATTTTTAATTTTCTCATTCTCCAGTTTCTTTTAACATGAGTTATTACCGAGGGGTGCATTCTTTTTCCTGCTCCAAATTTTCTAAGAACTGCCCAAAATGGAGCCCACTTTGTCTGTCTACCTGCTTTCTCGAGGTGTTTTTTCTTGCTTTTTATTTTGTGTCTTAGTGGCATTTTATTATTCTGTTAATTTAGGTTTTGACATTTCTGTTGCAACTGAATCTAAGAAAGAACGGCCATGGGCAGTCAGTCTTCGGCCGAATTTTGGCCTATCAACTTTTTCTATTAAATTTGCTTTTTCTGCTTGCTGTAAAATCACTCGGATAACTTTTCCTCCGGATTTTTTGAATCTTGAAGGTCTTTTGCCTCGATTTTTTTTAGAGCCATATCTTGTTCTCAGACGATTTACACCGACGATGCCTTTAATGTGCAATTGTCTTAAAATTGAGGCTGCTCGTTTGAACCAAAAATCTGGATCTTCAGGAACTCGTTGTTTTGCTACTCCTGATTTTACTAAAAAAACCCATTCAGGAGCTTGGAACTCTGGAATTTTTTTTAACTCTTCAGCAAGAGCTAAGTTATAGTCTTCTGGCTTTTGCAAATATATTATCTTCGACATTTTTGTAAGGCGTTCCTTGCGGAACTAGAAAGGCTGTAAACCTTTAACCTGTAATTTTGTTTGATTGAGGATTTATAAATGTTCTTATGAAGTTTTTTAAGCGAATTGTTCGTTGTTAGGCCTCACAAAAAAATTTAAATGAGAATGTTTCAAGGACAAGTTTATGCTCTTCTTACTCTCCAAGTATCGTCGGAATAATAGAGTAATTTTACTTTCATTCCGACTTTTGGATCCCCTAATCCATCTAATGGAAAAGGGTAAATTCCTTGCAAGCCCAAACTTCTAACCATCATATGGTCATCCTCCACGCATACAATATCTCCAAAATGTTGTTCTAATATTTTTGCCATTTTGAATTTATAGAAATGGGGTTTTTAAAGTTTTGTTCACTCACGCATGGGCTTTTTCCATTTATGGAGAATCAAAGTATAGCCGATAACCTTGCAGGTATAATTTTTTCCGAGTGCATCTAAAATAGTTAAAGCTATTTTTTTTGCTTCTTCTTTGTCACGAGTTGCTGAACTCAAAAGCGAAACACGAATACTTTCTGTATCTCTGAAAAATAGATTTAGCTGGTCGATGATTGCCGGCGTTAGGCCATTTTTTCCTATCTGCAATTGTCTTTGTTTTTTCATTTTATGTCTATCCTATCTGAAGGTATTGCTTGTTCTATATCTTGAATTGGGGTATTTAGGTTTTTGCTTTTTAGAATCTCGGAAATTTTTTTAACTGCATCATCCTTTGAAAGTTTTCCTTGGACTAATCTACAAAAAAAATCTTGAGGCTTGAATGGAACTGCTCGGAGTTTATTTTCCTGAATTGTTAAGTACAATTCAAGATTGACTTTTTTTGTCTTGTATTTTTTAACTGCAAATGTTCCAGATTTCATGGTCCTATCCTTGAATACGTCTTGGCCTGAAAAAATATGAACTTCTGATTGTTTTTTTCCTTGTTTCCATTGGTGTGAAAAACTTGCACAAAAAATTGCTGTCTCCTCGATATCATTTTCTGAAGGATCCCCTAGGAGAATACAAAAAGGACTGCCCGGAGCAACAGTGTGCATAATCATATTTTTCTTTTTTATGAATTTTTTTACTAATTCTTCGTTCTGTTCTGCAGACTTCCCACCTACGGCAATATTTCCAGAGGATGTGAAAAACCAACGATAGTTTTTGTAGTCTAACATTATCAAAAAAGGATTAGGCGTTTTTTATATGTTTGTTTTTTATTAAATCCAATAAGTGGAGTAACTATAAAGTGAATACTCAGAAAATTTTATAAAGAGGAAATTAGTGAGAATACTATGCCGGAATCACCAGGATTAACAGATATTCTCAAACTACCTCCTCAAATGGATAGTTTTATCGGAGAGGGCTATAATTTTAGCAAAATAAGATATTTGAGCAGATTAATGTGTATAGAAGATCTAATGCTTTCGGAAGATGAAGCAGCAAAAGCTAATGATCTTGATATTTTGGCAAGAAAGGGTTTTTCTAAGATTACTGGACTAAAAGAAAAATCAAAGGATAAAGCTGATGAAAAAAAAGATAAATCAGATAGTGATATAACTTATGACGACGCTATCCGCAGTCTTATGGCCTTGCGTGCAGGAGTTTATATTGGAATAGATGAAGAAATGAGGGCTGGATTTTGTAGAGCGTCTCTAATGATGGAAAGTGGCGGAAAACATCTTTTGCCGATGACTGCACCAAAAATCCTTCCAGTAAAAATGCGATTAACTCCTCAGCAAGTTTCCCCTCAATTCAAAACATATAGGAATTTAGTTGATGGAAATATTCGCAAGTATCTTGCATTAAAAGAATCTCTCGGATTTACTGCAGAGGATTGGAAAGAAACACTTGAGAGAGGGGTTAAATATTTTAGGGCTTATACTGGATTAATGAGATTGCCTTCTGTAGGGACGACTGGATTAAGGCATTATGCAGCTGAAAGACGTGAAAGAGCTAATGATAAAGTGACTCAGATTTCGGCGGATAAAAAAGTAAATGATGCTGTTGCAATAATTGCTGCGACAGAAGACTATCCTAGAGAAGCTGTTTGTTATCTGCAATTGGCGATTGATCCTAATGGTGCAGTAGACTTTCTTAGAAGGGTTGCAGGATATTTTGAGGGTAAAGGTTCTGGCAAAGGGGCAGATGTTCATCCATGGAAAAGTAGAGAGGCTGGAAATTTAGTTAATGAGAATTTTTATTTGTATATGCTTGCTTCAAGATTTTTAGTTGGTTAGAAATTTTCTATTAATTTATTTTAGAAAGAAAGTTATAATTCTTAGAGCAACAAAAAATATTTTACTTACTTTTATTTAAATTTTATTCCCAAAAAATTATGCTTTTAATCTCTTTATTGCAGCTCGAACATTTTTATTAAGCTGTTTTAATGAATCTTCTAATTGCGCGCGATTTTTTGTTCCTGTGCAAACTAATTTTCCGTTGCTGAATAGCAAGAAAGTTGCAGTAGGTTCATCTAATTTGTAAACTAGACCTGGAAATTGCTCGGGTTCATATTCTGTATTCTCTAACTCGAGAGAAAGCAAATTAAGATTTAGATCAAGATTTATTGAACCTGATGCTACAATGTTTTGAACTTCTATTTTGGGTTTTCCAGTTACATTGACGCTGATTTTTCTAAGTTGTTTTATAACTTGGTCGATAACCTCTCGGACTTGTGCGATGGATTTTGTTCCTGTGCAAACAATATTTCCAGAGGAGAAAACAAGAACCGCTGATTTTGGTTTTTTGACCCGAAGGACTAGGCCTGGAAAAGTATCTGGATTATATTCTGTGTTCGGCTGGGTTCTAGCGAGTTTTACTAACGGAACATCTTTGCCAAGAGAAGCAGTAGCGACGATGTTTTGAACTTTTAAAGATTCTTTTTCAGCCATTTTTTATAGTTAACTGATACAAGTGGTATTTAAAAAGGTTTCGGTCGGTGTCGAGGGGATTTTTTGGAGTTTAAAAATATTTTTATCGAGGGGGCTCTGTTGAAAATCTTCTGCGGGAAGATTTAAGTTGTGGGCCAGTGCCTTGC
>CAYHOV010000020.1:0-15517 GCA_964358615.1 Candidatus Woesearchaeota archaeon
GACGACGCAATTCATCTGTCCACTAGAAGTGGACAGGGTTCTTGCTAATTTCTAATTGACCTTAAATGTCGCCAACCATCTGAATTTAAACGGTGCGATCTCTCCTGCTTTTTCGATTTTTATCTTCCCGATTTTCTTTCCAGCATCTTTCTCAATTTCTTCCAAGACATTCTCATAGGTTCCAAAACCATGATAATATATTTTTGTTCCTTTTTTTGCGAGCTTCAAAGTACTAGGTAAAAAAGTATCTTTCAGATTCGGTCTGGCCATGACGATAAAATCATACTTCGTCGGCAATTTCCTCTCTTTCAGCTTTTCATAGATTTTTTTCGCATCACCCTGAACAACTTCCACAAGCCCATTTAATTTATTCAGTTTGACATTCTCTTCAGCATATTTTGAAGCTTTCCTATTTAACTCATTTGAAACCACTAAAAATTTCTTCCCTTTCTCTTTCAATTTTTTAGCGATCACAATTGAAAAAGGCGCAACACCTGCGAACAAGACTAAAATCTTCGCATCTCTTTTTGCATATTTCAAAATATCTTCTGCAACATTTAATCTTTGTGTGCATAATCTCGGAGAAAAATAAGTCTCCTCAATATTTAATTTGAACCTGCACCCATTCTCGACGTGGATTGTCTCTTTTTTATCCTCGCCAGCGATAAATCTCGTCTTCAATATCCTTAGTCTTCCTTTTATCTTTTCAGCTTTTTCAAGAACAGTTTTCACTCGGCCCATTTCTCTCAAGACCTGCTCTGCAAGTTTTTTCTTTCCAGCCTCATCAACACCGTCGCCAAATTTGACTATCGCAATATCTCCGATGATGTCGAATGTTATGTTCCTCATTTTCATAGTATTGAAAAGAAATAGAAGTTTTTAAATTTCTTGTTTTGAAAAAAGTAAATCTTAAGTTCTTTTTGTACAATCTCGAGCATTATTTCCACCGCATCCCCTGTCATTCATAGCAGAAGGATATAGAACATTTGACTCCCAATATCCTTGAGGACAACTAGTGTCACAAGTGGAGAAAAAAGATTCTGTTGGGGCATAAGAGTTTAAAGTGCAATACCATAATTTTTTACCTTCTTCACAACCCTGGCGAACAATCATATTCGAATGATATCCGGATGGACAAGGACCACCACAAACTTCTTTATAAGTATCGAGAACAGGAGCACTAACAGTTGCAGATTGCGCAACTGGTGCAGGTGCAGCCGCAGGAGCCTGAGTTGGCGTCGGTGCAGAAGTAGGGCAAGCAGGATTAGGAGCACGAGCACAAGTTACTTGTAAATAAAGTTCGCCATTTGCATTACAATTATTACTTCCACCTTCAGTTTTTGTTACACAATATCCATCCGGACATGAACAAGCTACAAAAGAATCAGTATTTTTTGCACAATATTTTTTATTATCTCTTAAAAGATTACATCCCTCTTCTTTTCTTATCTTAGTAACATGATATCCAAGAGGGCAGAACCAATCACAAGTTGTAAATTCTTGATCAGGAGTATTAATTTCACAACGCCTTACAGGTGAATCATATAGTCCCTCACAATGTCTACCCATAAAAGTAGTATGATATCCAGGAGGACATCCATAACTATCATACCTTCCACGATATATGCTATCTCCAACATTGCATACTAAAAATGAAGGACCTTTATCTTCCTGACAAGTAATATTAATAAAATCCTCATTACCTCCACAGCCCTTCCAAGATTTAGAAGAACTTACATGATATCCATCTGGACAAGGATAACCGCCTTCATATCCATTTTCAATACACTTTTCAAACGTCCTCGGAGTATTAAGTATCTCAGTTATCAACGCAACATAATAATCATAAGTCTGCTTGACTTCATTATTCGATAAAGCCCTATTCCAGAAAGTTGTCTCTTCAATCAATCCCTTGAAATTTCCTCTCTTATTTCCCGAAAGCCCATTGCCGCCGATTATGATTCTATTATTATTTCTAGTTGTCGGTCTAACAACCAAGGTAGGATTGATAGTTTCCTTTGCTAAAACACCATCGACAAATAACTTTACTTTTTGGTTAGGTTTATCCACTATAACTACCAGATAATGCCAATTTCCATCTAAAACATTTTTACCTCCGCTAGAATAATAAGCCATAACTCCTTGTCTGCCATTTGAATTAGTAGTATTCAATAAAAAGTATAATTCAGGGGTACTGCCAATAGTTGTATTGATAACACCCAAACTATAAACCCCTGCCTTAGAAACAATTAATGTGGGGATTCTTTGTCCATTGGAATTTCCTTTTACCCATATCCCAATACTAAACGAATTATAAAGATCAAGAGAACTTGATCTTGCAGCACTAAACCAACTGTTTCCATTTAGATTTGCAGACTTGACAAGCCCCTCGGTAGAATACTGGGGACTGCCAAAAGCCAATGCATTATTTCTTCTTCCAGAATCATCAGAACCACTTCCATCAAAACGATAGTGCGCAACAATTCCATTTAAAATACTTGATGGAAGAGTTGCTGCTCTTCCAGTGATAATATTTCCATTAACAGCATTTCCCGTAATCCAGGATTTCCCGTCATTGATATTAACATTTCCAACAACTTTTCCAGAATCATCGACGAGAGAATACTTAACAGCAGACACAATTCCAATCAACAATAACAAAGATAAAATTCCAATCACTAACTCTTTTCTCATGAAAGTTATAGAAAATTGATATATATATATATATATCTTTCGATTTTTTTCGATTTTCTCCGTTCTTTTCCATTACCAACAAATAATAAAAGAATAGTAACTTTTGTTGGTTATACCAACTAAGTTATCTATGTTTGTAATAACAACAGAAAAGCTTATAAACCTGTCTTTTGTTTATAATACCAACATGGACAGCGAGAAAGACATATTAAAAGAAAACATAAAAAAATTCCTGAATTCAGCTTGGATAGTTTATCAAACAAAAGATTATACTTCTGCAGCAATCCTTTATTTCAAAGCTATGTTTGCTATATTTGACATTGATATTTTAATCAAACTTGGAAGAACGCCAAAAGACCATTCTGAAAGATTTAGGATACTGGGAAAAAATTTTCCAAACTCCTATGCAGTTTTAGACAAACTTTACCCGATTTATAGAGGATCGTACACTTTAATTACAACTAAACAAGAATGCGATGAGGTAAAACAAAATGTTGAAATCATTGTTAAAGAACAAAGAATTCTCTAAAATAATAAAAGAATTTCTCAAGAAACTAGAGATCTTAGATATAATCTTATTTGGCTCAGCAGTTCGGGAGAAAGACGAGCCGCAGGATTTAGACATATTAGTCCTATATTCAAACCAGGACTCAAAAAATACAGAAACATCCTATGAACTAAGAAAGAGACTTGAAAAATTATTCAAAAATATCCAGGTAATTTCAAAGACATATGCTCAACTCTTCAAACCAGAATTCCAAGCAAGAATCTCGCTATTATCTGAAGGATACAGCCTAAGAAATGGTAATTTTATCTCAAGAGGATTAGGCTATAAAAATATTATCCTCTTCAAATATTCCCTGGGAGATTTAAGCAAATCAAAGAGGATGATTTTTTATTACACCCTCTATGGAAGAAATAAAGAAAAAGGGCTGTTAGAAAAAAATAATGCTGTTAAATTTTCAGATTCTATTATCCTCGCGCAGACCGAAAATTCAGAGACAATAAAAGAGTTTTTCGAAAAATCAAAAATAGAATATAGACAAACACCCATCTTAATCCCTGAAAATTTTAAACTAGAAAAATGATGAATAAAAATATAAAAAAATTTGTGGAAAAGGAAAAAAAGAAGATTGGAAAAGAAGCCATGAAAAAGATTAATTTAATTCTTATACAAAATTTACAAGAGATAATAAGGAAAGCGACAAAGAATGCTGATTTTTCAGGAAGAAAGACAATAAAACCAGAAGATATTGAAAATCTACTTTAAGCCATTCCCTTCAACAAATACATCGCCAAAATTCCAAGCAATATCACAATCAAATGCAAAATCGATTTTCCAAATGAATTTTCTTTTCTTATTTCAGGGATTAAATCCGAAGCACCGACATAAATAAATCCGCCAGCAGCAATCGGCAGCAGATAAATCAAAAATCCTTGGACATAGCTAAAAAAGAAATAACCAATCAGACCACCAAACACAGCAGTAAGCGCTGTCAAGAAATTAAATAATATCGCCTTTTTCTTTGAAAATCCTGCATAGATCAGAACACCAAAATCACCAAGTTCCTGAGGGATCTCGTGTATGATTATCGCAAGTGTAGAAGCAAAACCCACAGAAGTGCTTGTCAAAAAACTTCCTGCGATTATCAATCCGTCGATAAAATTATGTATAGAGTCGCCCACAAGATTAGTATAGGCAAACGGATGGATCTCACATTTTTCATCATGGCAATGTCTCCAGTGAAAAAATCTTTCAATAAGGAAAAAAAGAAAAAATCCTCCCAAAACTAAAAGAGAAACATTTTGAATATTTGTCTTCTCAACAGCCTCAGGAATCAGATGCAAAAACGCACCGCCCAACAATCCACCGATAGATAAAGAGACTAAAAAAGAAGTCAATTTATTCAGTGTTTTCCCACTAGAAGCAAGAGCAAAAATTCCTATCAAAGACATAGCGCTCGCCAAAAAAGTGCTGAGCAAAATAAAATATAGTTCATTGGCCATGCATCTCACAGATTAATCAAATTTATAAAAGTTTGTCTGGATAAAAGTAAAATATATAAACCTCGAACACAAACAAGATTCATGAAAAAGTTAAAAGGAAGTGAGACAGAAAAAAATCTTCTTAAGGCCTTTGCCGGAGAAAGTCAAGCACGGAATAGATATACTTATTTTTCCAGCGTCGCTAAAAAAGAGAATTTTGAGCAGATCTCTGCAATATTTCTCGAGACAGCTGAAAATGAAAAAGAGCACGCAAAAATATTCTTCAAATATCTCCAAGGTGGAATGGTCGAGATAAAAGCCAGTTATCCAGCAGGAATGATAGAAAATACTGAAAAAAATCTACATGAAGCAGCCGACGGCGAAAGAATGGAATGGGGAACACTCTATCCTGAATTTTCCAAAGTAGCGCAAAAAGAAGGTTTTGACGACGTGGCCAAATCATTCAAAGAGATCGGAGAAGTAGAAAAACACCACGAAGAAAGATACAGAAAATTACTAGAAAATGTAAAGAACAAAACAGTTTTCAAAAAATCCGCAGAAGTAAAATGGAAATGCAGAAACTGCGGCTATGTCCACTCAAGCAAATCTGCTCCAGAGATCTGCCCTGCTTGCAAACATCCGCAGGCCTACTACGAAATTTTGACTGAAAATTATTAACATGACCAAACTCAAAGAAATCTACAAATGCGAAATCTGCGGAAACATCGTCGAACTTCTGCACGAAGGAGTCGGAACTCTAGTCTGCTGTGGCCAACCCATGAAGCTTCTCGAAGAAAAAAACAAAGATCTTGGCAATGAAAAACACGTTCCAGTGATTCAAAAGAACGAAGAAGGAGTAGATATTAAAATCGGATCAATACCTCATCCCATGACACCAGAACACTACATTGAATGGATAGAAGTGTCCACAGAAAAAGGCGAATCAAAAAAATTTCTCAATCCTACCGACGATAAAACCGCCGAGACAAAATTCCCAGTCAAGAATAAAAAAGTTAAGTCAAGAGCCTATTGTAATGTCCATGGACTTTGGAAAAGCAAGTAATTTTTTTTAAAAGATTCATGAGATATTTAATAATTTTTTAATTATTCTCTCTTTGGAAAACCACCATTCCCGGATCTCCTATAACAACAGAATTTCCACTAACTACTCTTAAGGATTTCCATGCAGATTCTGCAAAACAATTTCCACCTGAATAATTTCTGCAGAAGATTTTCAAATTAGGAAGACCAAAAACAAAAGGTTCGTAAACATTTCCAATTGCTCCACTCGCAGGCGTAGTATTTAATTTCAAAGATAAAGCGTCGACAACCTGTCCTTGGTTTGTAGGATACAATTGTCCCAGAGGATAATAAGATCCTAATACTTGCCAATTTTTTGGAGGAGGAACAAGCGTAGCACAATTGACACTCTCACCACTAAGATAAACTCCACCCGGAAGATAACCCTGCGGTCTAAACCTTATGCGATTATCATAACTGTAAGAATCATGAGTTCCCCAGCTAAAATTAAAAATAACATTTGCCTGATTTTCAGGAGGAAGATAATTAGTAGAATATATTATATTACTCGGATTTACATTCGTTAGAGAATCAACAAAACCTGCACAATAATCCCTGCCGCCATTTTCTATCAATGACGTTTCAAAAAGATTATCATGCACAATCCATTTTCCATTTTCTAAATTTGTTTCTAGATTTCTGCTTGCTCGAGTTGCTAAATCCACAGCATTTTTATCTAACAATCGCATAACTAGATGAGTTCGTATATTCGAAGATTCTACACCAAATTCACTAAGAAAATCTTCATATCTTGGATTTAAAGCAATAGAAGATAGACCAATAATATCCTCTCTACCTGATCCTAAAAGAGCCCACTCACTATCGACGCTGGCCCAATCATAATTAAAAGAATTACTAAAATCCGTCTCAAAACCAGGATTTTCCGCATTCGTCGGAAAAATTTTTAATGGAATTCCTCTCGTCAAAACAAAAGTATAAACCGGATCATTCAATCCATATTTATCTAATTTTCTTCTCAATTGACCAGTCAGCTGATTAAATTGATCGCGATCAATCTCTTCAGTTCCAGGAACATTTAACTTAAGAATTTTATAAACCCCTCGCTTTGTGGCGAAATAATTCGCAACACTGCAATCAGTTTCACTCGCCCGATTTACGATAGTTATGCACTTTCCATAATTAAAATCTCCTGCTAATTTTTCCTCGCCAGATTTTCTTCCGATAATATGAAATTTTCTTCCGTCATTATACATAGCATCTATCTCCAATCCCGACGGCAGTTCTTCAACACCGATCTCTTGAGGAGAAGCGTGCATTACTCTGCTTTTTCCATCAGCTCTTTCTGCAACCACAACCTCATCGCCCAACATATCCATAGCACTCACCAATCCAACATTTTTAATACCATGATCTCTTGCAAATTCACCCACATTGATCACATTCCCATAATCGTCATTGACATTTTCTCCATCGCAAGAATATCTGATTCCATTGACTTCCATCTCAGCCTCGCTATCTTGAGTTCTCAAAGCAACATCAGTTCCATCCTCATAAATCGTATGCTCAAGTCCCTGGTCATCAGTCAATTTCAATCTTTGTCCATCACGAGAAGCATTTTTTACAAAATAATCCACTCCTAAAATTTCTCTCGCTGTTCCCTCTTCAACCAAAGCAGAATTCGGCGCATAGGCAAAAACATGCTGTGGCGATGTTGCTGAACTTCGTTCAGTTTGCGAGTTTAATGTTGCTGAACTTCGTTCAGTTTGCGAGTTTAATGTTGCTGAACGAAGTGAAGCTAGCGAGCTTTCATCATCAGCCTTGCTATTTCCGAAAACCAAAGCTCCAATTATTCCTGCACCTATTGCAATTCTTTGTAAAAGATTCATAGAAAACTAAGCATTTTATATTTTATAAATGTTACTATTAAGTAGTAATAAGATAGAAATTATGATTTCATTCTAAAATCACAAAACCCAGTTAGTGTACTGCACACTGAAAAGTGTGGTTTGTAAAGACGCTTATTTTCTGTATTAAATCTTAAGCTAAAACACTCAATTCAGGACTTGGAAGATTTGTAGTAGTTGCCGGTCTCAGAGCTAACCTTGCTCTTGTTGTAACTGCAATCGGAACACTAAACTCTTCAATTCTCAATGGATAAGAATAACTAAAAATAGAACATCCTCGACTAGATGACGAAGCTCTCCATAAATTAAAATTAGTATTCCTATAAGCATAAATATAAACAACATAATTCCCAGGCACCAAGGTCTTATCATAAGTAGACGAAGTAGTATATTCACTAGAAGTTTGTACCCATCGATTGTTGTTGCTGTCTCTTTTTTGAATAATAACTCGATAACGAGAAATATAACTCTCAGCTCTTGCTAACGAAGGAATCCCTAAAATTGTCAATTTATTTGTTGAATCAATTGTAGCTCCTGAAATTCTCGGAGTTGGAATTGGGTCTGGTAAGGCATTATTATTACTTAGTCTTCCATTAAATAAACTTGAACTGATTGAAAAAGAAATAGCTTTAGAGACAAGCCAATCATTATTATTTTTTTTCATACCAATTACAAGGTAATATGGCCCCGATAAGCAAGATATGTCCAATGAACTATATCCTGTCACAGGGTCATCCATGTAAAATACTTTTTCTAGTTGTTTAGTACCTTGATCTCGAGAATCTCCTCTAAATAATGCAACTATATATTGTTTACTAGTTTCGCTATTCGCAATATTTGCTTTTAATCTCACTGTAACTTTATTGGATCGGTCATTAAAATTTATAGCTCCTGCAGAATAACTAGATGTGGGGCTAATAGTATGACTTTGGCCATCATAAAAAAGACCAATTGTCCCTAAAGATAAATCAGTACTCTGATCACTATCTGGAATTAAAGTATATATATTATCCCTAAAATCAAATCCAGAATCATAGGAGTAATAAAAATCACTAGAAAAAACAGGAAGTATTTGCAATTGTTGTGAAGTAATTGGAACCTGATTATCAGAACTAGGAGGAAGAATAGTTCCGCCACCAACTCCTCCGACAGCTCCGCCCGTAGGAAGATCAATACAAGTATAAGTGTTAGGATCACACTGTTGATTTGAAGAACAGGTATTCGGACAAGTTCCACCACATCCATTAGACCCGCCACACACTCCTGCACAACTTGGAAGACAACAACCATCATTAGTCCCATCACCATTAGCATCAGTCGTTACAAATCCCTCATTGCACATAAACTTACATTTATCGTCGGAATGGATAGTATATTTATTTGTCGTAGCTTCATGATTTTCACAAAGAGCCAAACCAGAATTATAATTAATAGTGCTAGCAATTTTATTTTCCCATAATCCCTCAGTAGAATAAATAGATTGAAGGTCAGTAAACATACAGTTAGGACAATGATCATTTTGCCAACCGCCATAATAATAACTCGCTAGATTGATACAAGATTGAGAATTTGCAGGTTGATAATTCGTCGAACAGGTACTATCTGAAGAATCACAGCATTTATGAGAAATACAATTTGTAGAAGTAGAACTTGAGTCACAATGTTCTACATTTAATAAAGAAGTATAATCAATAGCTCCTGGCCAATTTCCACTCTCGACATTTTCAAGATTATTAATTGCAGTACCTCTTAACCTGGGTGGAGAATGTGGATTCGCAACAAAATTTGCTTTTATAATTGATTTTGTAGGATATCCCATATGTTTTGCTGCAGTACAGATATAGTTTCGAGGATCATAATCTTTTGTTCCTCGAAGAACACTTACATAATTATTATTTATGGCAGTAGCAGTATTTTCTGTATCACACTTGCAGATAAACGAAGTTCCAACAGGAGTATTGGTTTGTCCATAACATCGAGAGAGTGTTGATCCATCTGCTAAATTAACACAAGTATCAACTTGAGAAAAGCTAGCTAAATAACAATAAGGAATAATATCCCAATTAGGGAAATCTGTGTCTGTCAAGCTTCGACTCCTGCTCATACTTTCTATCTTCACCGACGATATATCATTATTAATAGATCTTTTTTTACTAGGATCGCCATCATAAATATTGCCTGCCAAATTCAAATCACTACTAGAAAATTCTTGAGATGGACCTGCAAAACCAGAATCACTATAAACAATGACTCGATAATTTCCGACAATCTTTATCGAAGAAGCTCTATCATTAAGTAAATTAATCCCATTCACATTTCCCAGGTTTTGATATTGCCCTATCGGAAGTTTTACGCATGCTCCTCCAGAATTATACAAATCAGTAAGATAAACCCCCTCTTCAGTTTTATCTCCGCAAGCATAGGGATTTGTCGTCGATGTTGTTCTAGTTGCAGGAGTATAAGTCACAATTTTTTCACAACTATAGGCAGAGGTGCCAGTGCTTGCACTAACCCGCGCACATAATTTATATCTAGTAACTGCCGTCGGTGCTGTTGTAAAAAATCTAAATGTCGAAGGCACTGAAATAGTACTCCAACTGCCACCAGTACCGCAACTTGAAGAAGCAGATACTCTCCATAATTTCCATTTGCCGATTGTAGCACCAGCATTCGGAGCTAAATTAATACTTGCTATTCCATTGCTACCAATAGATCCTGCATTCAAAGTGCAACGAGAAAGTGTGGCCATCCCAGTAACAGCATTCCCGCTTATAACATTTATCGCAGAAACAAAACCTAGTACTAGAACAAATGCAAAAATTCCAATAATCACGCCTTTTCTCATAATTATTCATTATTTCCCAACTTTATAAATATATCTTCAACAAAACCTATAAAAATCAGTCTTTTCTAGATATATCATGCCAATTAAATTTCTGTCCCACACAGCCGACGTAAAATTTCAAGCAACAGGAAAAAATCTAGAACAGGCCTTTGAACAATCAGCCATCGCTCTCCAGCAGACTATCGCTCCAGAACTGAAAATAAAAAGCAAAATAAAAAAACAGATAAAGATCGAGGGCCACGATCTGGGAAGCTTGCTCTACAACTTTCTTGAAGAGTTCATCTATAAACTTGATGCAGAAGATTTTTTATTTTCAGAGATGAAAAAAATAGAAATAATAAAAAACAAAAAATTTACATTAAATGCAGAAATCTCCGGCGACAAGGCCTCAAACTACAAAATATCAAATCCTGTAAAAGCCATAACTTACAACGACATGTTCATTAAAAAACAAGGAAAAAATTTCGTCTGTCAAGTCGTCCTTGATGTTTAATCAATACAAAATCTATTTAAACAAACTTTCTTTTTATACACTATGAAAAAATTCTTGATTTTTCTATCCCTGGTATGCATGTTTAGCTTGGTCTCTGGCCAAGAAAATGTTACTGAAAATATAACCGAAAACATACCGATTGTTTCAGTCACAGATTTTGAGATGACAAACTTCCTGCCGGATGAAGTGAATATCGGAGACAACCAATTTAATATCCAGATAAAAAATACAGGCAATACAATACTCGAAAATATTATTCCATTGATAACTGGCTACGGTTTTTCAACCTATGAAACAATTCCAATAGAGACTCTCGAACCAAACGAGGCTTTATATATAATTTTGCTCTCTCATCTTCGAGAAAGTGGGAATATAGTTCTCAAGATAAAGATACAGAACAAGACTTTTTATCAGAATATTTCAGTGATAGACAAAAATGCGACTCAGAATGAAGAAAAATTAAAAGAATATTTGCAGCAGCAAAAAGAAAAAGAAGAAGCACTGCTATCTTTATCATTAGAATTAAAAAGTCTTAAAGAAAAATATTCTCAGTTACAGAACGAAGTATCGAATAAATCTGCCCTAGACTATGACGTATCAAAAATAAATCTTAATGAATTCAAAAGATATCTGAGAACAGCAGAATCAAATATTTTTGTAGAAGATACGGAAAATGCAAAAATAAATCTAAATTTCGCCCAGGAAGAATATCAAGACCAAAAAAGTTTGTTAGATTCTGCAAAGACAATACCATTTATCTATCGGATAAAAGATAATTCTGTGATTTTCACGACGATTGCCGGAGCGCTTATCATGATGTTCACTCTCTATGAACTTCTGAAAAGAAAACAAGAAAGCCTCGTGGAAAAAATGCAAAAACTAAAAGAAAAAAATAAAGAATTAAAGGAAGAGAAATAGATTTGTAGAAACAATTAAATAATCTAAATCAATCAAAAAACAATGGTAACAATAAAAAGAGTCTCAGATACAGAATGGGAAATTCCAAAATCCGGAAAAATGCTCGTTCCGGGAAAAATTTTCGCAAGTGATAAACTAATCGAAGATATAAAAAAAGATAAAACTCTCGAGCAAGTCAAGAATGTTGCGATGCTCAAAGGAATATTAAAATCCAGCATCGCCATGCCCGATGCTCACCAGGGCTACGGATTTCCCATTGGCGGCGTCGCTGCTTTTGATCTCCAAGAAGGCATAATTTCACCAGGCGGAGTCGGTTACGATATAAATTGCTTAACCGGCGATTCTCAGATTCTGACAGAATTCGGCTCTTCTATGAAAATAGAAGATTTCAACAATTATCAGCACGAGACAGAAATAAAACAAAATAATCTAAAAATTAAAAAAATTTTATTTGACATTGATCTACCAACACTAAATTTCTCAGATAAAATCCAAGAAAACAAACCAATAAATTTATTTATGCATAAATCAAGTTCAGATGTTTACAAGATAAAACTCGTATCAGGCTTAACAATAAAAGCGACCTCTGATCATCCTTTTTTGACAAAACAGAATATGACTCTTCTATCAAATCTGCATGAAAACGATGAACTGGCGATAAGCTTATTCGAAGGAGTTGAGCATAGTAAGATAGACAAAAAAATTGCAATAACCACAAAAATATTAGGTTATATGTTTGGCGACGGAACTCTCTATTCTTCAAAAAACAGGAGCTATGCGGCAATTTACGGAACAAAACAAGATTTAGAAACAATAAAAAAGGATTTAGGAATACTCAATATAAATTCTAATATCTATTCTCGAAAGAGAAAACATGCAATAGAAACAAGGTATGGTTTAAAAAAATTTAGCGCAGAAAATCATGAGTTGCATATTCACTCAAAAGAATTTATAGAATTACTAAAAAATCTTGGAATGCCTCAAGGAAACAAGACACGCCAGCAAATAAGAGTGCCAGAATGGATAAAAACTTCAAACAGATTAATAAAAAGATTATTTCTTGCAGGATTTTTCGGAGCAGAACTATCCTCTCCTAAAACTTCGTCAAAAACGGGATTCTATTGCCCGACGATAGATCAAAATAAGATTAAAAAGCTTAAACAGAATATGCGCAATTTTTTAATAGATATCTCATTAATACTCGAAGAATTTGGAATCAAAACAGCAAAAATAAGCGAGATGGATGACTTCAAAAATAAATACGAAGAAGAAACAAAAAGGTTCAGGCTTCTAATTTCAGCAGAAGAAGATAATTTGCTAAAGCTCTGGAGAAATATCGGCTTTGAGTATAATCAAAAAAGAACTCAGCTAGCCAATATTGCTTCTCTTTATATTTTATTAAAAAAACAAGAAAATTCAAAAAGACAGAAGATTGCCAAAAAAATAAAAGAATATAAATCCAAAGGTTTCAAAATCAAAGAAATTAAAAATATATTTATCAATCAGATAAACTCAAGATTCATAGAACGTCATTACTATGAAAACGCAGGTCAAAGAATCAATCTTGATTTTATAAGTTTCAATGATTTTCTCCAAGAAAAGCAAGAAGAATTAAAAAACTTTGGAGCGATGTTTGACAAAATTCAATCAATCGATAAGATTGAAGGGACTTTTGAAGTTTATGATTTTAATATTCAAGACAATCACAACTTCATTGCAAACAGTTTTATTGTTTCAAATTGTGGAATCCGTCTTCTCACAACAACAATTTCTCAAAAAGATTTTCTAAAAAAAAGAAAAGAAATCTTGCATAGTATTTTCCGAAGCGTTCCATCTGGCGTCGGCCGAGGCGGCGAACGCCACACTCGAGAAGAAATGTTAGAAGTCCTGGAAAACGGTTCCCACTGGGCCCTGAAAAATGGCCTAGCGACAAAAGAAGACATCGAACACACCGAAGAAAACGGAAGAATAAAATCAAACTCTCAAGATGTTTCTCAAAGGGCCCTAGCTCGAGGACTTCCACAACTAGGAACTTTAGGATCAGGCAATCACTTTCTTGAGATTCAAAGAATAGATAAGATCTTCGACGAAGAAATCGCAAAACAGTTTAACATAGATAAAGATTATGTGACTCTCATGGTCCACTGCGGTTCCCGAGGACTTGGACACCAAGTCGCTTCTGATTATATCAAATTAATGGAAGATAAATATGGCTGGACAAATTTGCCAGATAGAGAACTGATAAATGCACCAATCCAATCCGAACTCGGACAAAAATATCTAAGCGCAATGAACTGTGCAGTGAATTTTGCTTTCTGCAATCGCCAGATGATAATGCATCAGATTCGCGAACAGCTAAAAAAATATTTCCCAGATTCAGAAATAAAATTAGTCTACGATGTCTGCCATAATATCGCGAAGATCGAAGAGCATTTAATCGACGGAAAAAAGACAAAAGTCTGCATCCATAGAAAAGGTGCGACCAGATCATTCGGCCCCGGACGTCCTGAAATACCGTCGATATATAGAAAGATTGGCCAACCCGTGATAATTCCGGGAAGCATGGGCACAGCATCCTATGTTCTTGTCGGAACAAAAAAAGCAGAAGAGATTTCCTGGGGATCCACAGCTCACGGAGCAGGCCGAGTCGAATCTCGAACACAAGCCAGAAAAAATCTTACAAGTGAACAAGTCCAAGCTCAACTAAAATCAAAAGATATCTTGCTCGAAGCAGGCAGCATAAAAGGAATAGTCGAAGAAGCTCCCGAATCCTATAAAGACGTCGACGAAGTCGTTTCAGTCTCTCACAAAGCAGGCATCGGAAATTTAGTAGCTCGGGTCGTGCCGTTAGCAGTTATGAAAGGTTAATCTAAAATTCTAAAAAAATAATTAGAAATTTATCTATCAAAAAAACAATGGGGCACCACACCTTAAAAACTTCAAATTGTAAAATTTGAATGTTCCAGAAAATTTATTTTCTGAAGGTGTGGTTTGTAAAGCCCCTTATTTTTTGGAGACAGAAAACGAAACTGTCTAAAAGATTACTGCAGATTATGTGTAATTTTGTCTTGTTAGTCTTCAAAATTGCACAGACTGAGAATTCCTTCAGAGTTCTCTGGAAAATCTGCAGTTTTGTTTTATGTATAAAAAATTATATTTCAAAAAATAAAATTAAGCTCTGCAGCAATAAAATAATCTTCCGTCAGTTGCAGTAGGACTATAAGGCAGATCACAACCAGCATCGCCTTCATTTCCCTCTATAGTTCCTTGAGGATTAAATTGGCCATAAACCCTCGGAAATTGTCCGTGGCAACTATTCGTGCAGATTATACATTGTGGATACAAATTTCCATTAGGATATAACTTAGCAATAGCATCTTCTAGATATTTAACTTCATCAGGAGTATGGCCATGAATACTTGGCGAAACACCAGAAGTAGTCAACTGCTCTGCTAAATTTGTTACATAATTACCGTTATAAGCATAAACAACTCCAACACCGACCAACAATAAAATCACAGCTAGAAAAACATAGGTAGCCTTATTTGAAATTGTAATATTTATTGCCATCTTCACTCTTTTTATAAAATATCTAAGAGTATGTCCTTTATAAATATTTCTCTGAACTAAAATTCT
>CAYHOV010000021.1:0-15360 GCA_964358615.1 Candidatus Woesearchaeota archaeon
GACGACGCAATTCATCTGTCCACTAGAAGTGGACAGGGTTCTTGCTAATTTCTAAGATATTCTGGATCAAGTGAAGTACTGCTTCATGTAACCTATTATCCAGTCTATGGATATACCATCTGGGTAGTGGACGAAGGTGAGGGTTTTGATCCTAAAAAAATAAAAAATCCCTTAAAGACAGCAGATGAAGAAAGAAAGAAATATATTAACGAACTCTGGGACAGAGAAAATACTCGAAGAAGTGGGGGTTTAGGATTACCTATGGTAAGAGAAATGTGCTCAGAATTAACCTGTTTCCGCGATCTTGTAAAACCTCACGATAAAAAAAATAACAAATCCTATTGGGTAGTCAAAGCAGAAATACCAGTATCTCAATAAAATCTAAAACTCTGCCCAGATCCCCTTTGCTCTCTGTTCCCTATCTAAAACACTTCCCTTATCGTTGATCTTCGGCCGTCCTGATTCTTTATCTTTTCTCAAAGTGATATCTAATTCTTTTAACAGATTTCCAATACCTTCTTCAAATTCAAGCACTTCTGAACTCGCGCCCCGCAAACCAGAATCTCCTGAAAAAACAAGAATAGAATCAGCAAGATAACTCACAAGCAATAGATCATGATCAACGACAAAAGCAGTTTTAGATTTTTCTACCATCATTTTTTTTATTGCTTTTGCTACTGAAATTCTTTCTTCAACATCAAGATAAGCAGAAGGCTCGTCAATCAAATAAATATCAGCTTCCTTTGCCAAGCATCGGGCAATAGCAAATCTCTGCGACTCTCCGCCAGAAAGTTGTTTAATTTTTTTCAAGTGCAGATTCTCAAGATTAAACATCGAGGCCATTTTTTTATCAATCTTTTCCCGCCTCATGATTTCCATGACAGTTTCTTCAAAATCATTGAAAAGATATTGCGGTTTGTAGGAGATATCTAACTTGACATCTAATTTATTTTTTTTCCCGTCGATCTCAACTTCTTCCAATCCAGCCAAACACTTAACAAAAGTAGTTTTTCCTGTTCCGTTTTTACCGACAATTCCGACCACATGATTTTCATGGATAGAACCCGCAGAGACTTTCAATTTAAACTTTCCAAGTTCTTTTGTGAAATTAGGCCACTCGGCAATTTTCCGTCCAAACAAAAATTTATTTTTAGTAAAATTAAAACTCAATTCCTTGTCTCTGATTCTCAAATTTTCTTCTTTCAAAAATCCTCCAAGATAAGAATTAATCCCATATCGCGTAGATTTAATTCCAGAGATTAATCCAAAACAACCAGACTGCCCATAGAAAATATTCAAATATTCTGCTAAATAATCCAACATCAACAGATCATGTTCAACAACAATGACATTTTTCCCTCGGGCTAGCTCACGGATAAAATCACTTACCCTTATTCTTTCAGCAATATCTAAAAAAGCCAGGGGCTCATCGAAGAAATAAATATCTGATTCAGAAACCGCCGCAGCAATGATTGCAATCTTCTGCAATTCTCCTCCAGATAATTTATCAAGCTTACTATCCAACATTTTCTCTACGCCCAATTTTTCAGCAATTTTCCTTATTTCCTCTTCACTCCCTCGCTGTTTCAATAGCTCAATCGCCTTGACATCCACAAATAAAAAAGAAAGATTTTGAGGCTTGTAGGAAATTTTCTTTCCTTCCAGCGAATCAAAATATTTTAAGAGTTCTGTCCCTTGCAAATATTTTCTTATTTCTTCGCCGCTCGCCCCACAATCATTCAAAGAAGATAGGCCAAAATTAATTTTTTTCTTTCCAGAAAGTATTTCAATAGCAGTAGATTTGCCGATGCCATTTCTTCCCAACAATCCCAGAATAGTATTTTCTCTTGGAATCGGCAATCCATACAAAGCAAAACCATTTGAACCATATCTATAAATAAGACGTTGATCCTCAATTGAAGGTATATTAATAATATCAATCGCGCCAAAAGGGCATCTTTTCTGGCAAATAGAACAGCCGATGCAGAGTTTCTCGTCAATCAGGGCCTTTCCTTCTATTTTGATGCATTCATCGCCCTTCTTATTGATAGGGCAGGCCTTCATGCAGACATGTCCGCAATGTTCTGGCTTGCATTTTTCCTTGTGAATTATTGCTATTTTCATTGATTTGAGAAGAAAAATAAGATTTTAAAGTTAATCGTAGCAAGGCACGAATACCTTTGCATACAATGATAAAAAATTCTAAGAAATATGGTTTTAAAGATCACAAAACCCTTTTTTGTTTATTAGTTGGATTTTGGGAAAAAGTTTTACTCTTGAGAATAAAAGATAAAGGATAGCAAGAGTGAAACTTTTTGGAGGACAGAAAAAAATCTGCAGTGTTGCAAAACAAAGTTTTACTTGCGAGTTTTAAAAACCACTATCTAAAGATTGTTAATTTTTTTCGGTATTACCTAAGAACACTTTTTTCCGCAATCAGGGCAGAATTTCTCGTCGCCTGAAAGAACTCTGCCACACTCGCACTTTTTTTGAGGCTTATTTTTATCGATGACTGTTTGATATCCTGACTTGCCAGAAACCAGTTTAGAAAAAATACTCTGCATCGTTTCATCATTTTGATACTGTCTTAAATCTTTTCCTTCCATAAAATTCAGTGGATAGAACAATTTTTAAATTTAACTAATCTAGTAAAAACATGGCCGAATGTATACTCTGCAAAGAAAAAATAGAAATTAGTTTTCTAGAGAAGACTCAGGGAACAATTATAAAGATAAAACAAGAAGGTAAAAATCAGAATTTTTATATCTGTAAAACCTGTCAAAAAAAGCATAAATCTAAGTTAAAAGAAGAAGTTAAAAAACTTGTGAGTATAGTCTAGGACCATGACTTTTGATTAATCTGGCCTTGACTATCCAGGGAAAGACATAGATTTTGGTCAATTATTTATGTCTTTCACCATAGTTAATTTTAAAAGCCCTCTTCTCGTCTTTTTCAAATAGCGGGATGGAGCAGTCTGGTTTAGCTCGCGAGGCCCATAAATCAAGTTCCTTGAATTTTTCAGGAATAAAACTTTTGGAAACCTCGAGGTCGTGTGGTTCAAATCCCACTCCCGCTATTCTCCAATAGCACAAAAATTATTTTATATTAACCACCGGCCGAGAAGAGGTCGTGTGCGAATAAAATGCTTTTCAACGATATTACTAATTTTGAATAAAAGCGTTTTATGAGGAGTTCAAATCCCACTCCCGCTATTTTTTATTATTGCAAATCTTTTTTTAAGAATAACTGAGAGAAAAAGTTTCATTCTTGTAAATAGGAAATTTATTATAGTAAGAGTAAAACTTTTTTTAGGGAACTCAAAAAATCCGCGATGTTGCCGAATGAAATGAGGCTTGCAAGCTCAAATTCTCGGGTCCTTCAACTCTGTCGAGATTGAAGTGATTCGAACTCTTCGAATCTTCTTTTAAAAAAACTGAGAGGGGGAAGATTCGAACTCCCGAAGGCATGAAGCCACAGGATCTTAAGTCCTGCCCATTTGGCCACTTTGGTACCCTCTCACAATAATTCCTTCAGATTAAACCAATTTAAAAAGATTTATGTATAAGCCTGAGAGATTTTATTTTAGAAGACGTAATCTACCTATTTTTTGACCCTGCGATTATTGAGAGATTTATATTTTTTCTTTGGCCACATTGCAATAACTCCCAACCATATCCAAAATAAGATGAAAGAAATAAACACCTGCATAGTCGGATGTAGATTAAAACGCAATATCACAAAATAGTGCAGTAGCAAAACAACAATGATTCCACTCACGAAGATTAAAGCATAGTTCGGTTCTTTACTCTTTACCATAAATTACTCAATTCTTCGTAGCTTATAAATATAAGCCTCCGACGAGAATTGTATAAGCCAGGGACATATGTCCTACCTCCAGATTTACTAAAAATTAAAGAAGTTCGTCGTTAATAAATTCATTAATTAGCTAAAAAACTCTTTCTATTTCAATTTTTGTATTAAAACTTAATAAATTATAATCTCCTCTATAAAATTAGACTATTTGCCTAGGACATATGTCCGCGGATTGCACAGCCTCCGACGAGAATTGAACTCGTGACCCCCTGCTTACGAAGCAGGTGCTCTACCGACTGAGCTACAGAGGCATCGATTTACAAGAATTAAACGATTTTTATATCTATTGAAATCGATGCCGATGGAAGAGGCTTTGATTAAAAAGAAAATTAATTGAAAAAATAATAAAAGCCGATGGAAAAAATCCATCAACAAAAAAATAAAAAAAATAAAAAATAAATTTATGCGCTCGTAGAAACACACTGTTCTTGTGTTGGTGCTCCAGGATAACTTATCTTGTAGCAGACATCAGAATAGGTTTTTGCGTCAGAACTTGTTTTGAAATAATATTCCCAACTATAACCTTCTGGCAATGCTGTTCCTGTAACTTTTCCTGTTACTTTGCAATATTGAGCTCCTTTGTATTGTGTAAATCCGTCAATAGTATATACTACTGAGTATGTTCCTGTCGACGTAGCCCCTGAATATGTCCAAGGTGTTCCCTTTACGCAATTTACAATATCCTGTACAAAAGCTGCATTTGATGAGTTTAGCGAAACATTTACGCTAGACGAAACATTCGAACCGATAGAAACATTAGAAATCGAAGAATTTACCGCAGCAGATACATTCGCGACAATCGATGTATTTTTGACACTACTTACATTCGATTGATTCTTGATCTGCTCTCTGATTTCTTTTCTTTCTTCTTTAATCTGTTCACGAATTTCTTTTTTCTGTTCTTTCAATTCTTTCAATTTATTCAGTTCTTTTTCTCTTAGTTTCTTTTCAGCATCGATCATTTTCTTTATGTCTTCTTTCTTGTTTTCTTTTCGAGCCTCATTGACTTTATGCATTACTATTGCCATATTTCTGCCAAAGTTTCCAACTGGCTTCAATGTAGCGATGACATCTGCATATTTTTCCTGAGAATAAAGCGTCTTAGCTTCTGCAAGATTTTTTTCAACAGCAGCTATCTGCTCATTGAAATAACCCACATCAGTTCCATTATTTTTCTCATCAGCAATTCGTGCTTTCAATTTGACAATTGCTTCTTCTGTTTGATTGATTCTTTTAGCAGCAATTGACTTTTGTGTTTCACTAGTAAGATTATCAAACTTTCGAGTCTCGGATTCAATCTCACTGTCATTCTTTCCAGCTTTCTTCATATTCTCTTTGACCTTATCTTCTCCTCGAGAAGCAGCTTCTCTGAGCTGAAGAGTATTATTTTCCATCAAAGCGATTTTAGCTTCGATCTTTGCTCTCTGGTCATCAGTCAGATTTCCACTAGTAAGAACGTCCTTGAGATTTTCCATTTGAGCCTCATGAACGTCGATAGCATTTTGCAATCTTATCATGCTTCCAAGATTTTTTTGATCCTCGCCAAGTTTATCTAATCTGCCTTGAACTCGGGTCATCAACTTGTCATGATCTGCCTTTGCTTTTTCCATTCCCTCAAGATTTCCTTTTTGGGCCATGGCCTTTGCTTCCATTAATCTTAACTTAGCAAGATCTAACTCTTTCTGAGCTTTTTTCTCCTGATTAAAAGTAAAACCCAGTTTGAATTTTTCCCAACCAAGTTTCCACCCATAACCAGTTTGGTCTGGCAAAGTTCCTGCATCGCCTTCTAAATCCGTCGACGCACTTTGAGCCAATGCAAAAGATACTGCAAATACTGCAGTGATCAACATTGCAAACATTATTAGTATTTTCATTTTTTACCTCCTGTCCAATTTAGTTATAGTTTAATGAATAACCTCAATAAATCCTCGTAAAAGAAGTTTTTAACCTTTACCCTGTTTATTCGTCCGTGAATCACAGTGAAAATTCTAGATAAAATAAAATCTTACTGATTTTCCGCCAATCCTTTTCTATCTCTGATTTGTCTGATAATCTTCTGCTGAAGTTCATTCGGCATTCTCTCAAACTCCTGATCTGTTAAATTCGAAACACCACGACCGCCAGTACAAGATCTCAAGTCGCTTGACCAGCCAATCATTTCTGCTACAGGAAGTTTTGCTTTGATAAATGTAACAATTCCCTCTTGTCGAGCATCCAAAATTTGTCCTCGTTTACTCGAAACAAGTTTTGTGATTTCACCCATAAATTCTGTTGGGACTTCAATAATATGGGTCTGAACAGGCTCAAATAAAACCGGGCTTGCAGATTTAAATGCGGCCTGGATAGCTTCTCTGATTGCAGGATAGACCTGGGCAGGCCCTCGATGGATCGCATCCTCATGAAGTTTTAAATCTACTAGCGAAACTTTTAATTTTTGGCAAGGCTCTCGCGATAAAGGTCCTGCTTTCATGACCATCTCAAATGCATCTAAAACTAATTCTATGACTTCTCCGATATGAACTTCTCCTTTTGTCTTGTCAAGAAAAACACTGCCCATAAAAACATCACGATACTGACGAGCCTCCTCATGAGAAACCCCGACAGAGGTTAAAGCATTCCAAAGTTTATCGTCTTTTTTCTTGACACGGCCTTCAGAAACATTTCCTGCATCAATTGCTTTTGAAACTCCATCTTCAAGAGGCGCGACTTCTAAAAAAAATGAGTTATGTCTATTTGGGCTCTTTCCTTCTACTTCGGGAGAAGGTCGGATTACGGTTTCACGATAAACAACAATCGGCGCAGAAGTTTTGACCTCAACACCTTTTTCTGTTTTTATTCTATTTTCTACAATCTCTAGATGAAGTTCACCCATTCCAGAAATAAGATTTTCTCCAGTTTCTTCATTGATTTCAATTTTTATTGACGGGTCTTCTTTTGCTACTTTTTTAAGGACTTCAATAAGTTTTGGCAAGTCTACAGATTTTTGAACTTCAATAGCTTTAGTAATAACTGGTTGGAAAATATGACGCATCTCTTCAAATGGCTGCTGCTCATTAAGTGTGATTGTTTCACCGGCCTCACCAGTTACTCCCGAAATAGCGAGGACATTTCCTGCAGAGACTTCATCTACCATTTCAGGCTTAACTCCGTCGTAAATCAAGACTTGTTGGATTCTCTGTCTTTTCTTTGCGAGATTTAGATAGACTTCCATTCCTGGTTTTAATGTCCCTGAAAATAATCTGCCTGCTGAAATTTCTTTTCCAGATTTTGGTTCAATAACAATTCTAGTTATGCAAAAAGCAGGATCGCCATTAGGATTACAATCCATTAAATCTTTTCCAAATTGTGTTTCAATATCACCCTTCCAGATTTTTGGAATTCTATATCTCTGAGCCTGCAATGGTGTTGGTAAATGCATAACAGTGATATCCATGATAACATCAAAAAGAGGAGCATTCTTCCAGACCCACTCTTTTCGTTCTTCTTCACTTAACTTTTCGTCGTAAATTTTGTAAATATCAGAGAAACTTATATTTTTCTTTTTCATGAAAGGAATTGATAACGCCCAATTATCTCGAGCAGAACCAAAAGCAACACTACCATCCATGACACTGACTTGCCATTTTTCTTTGAATTGAGGCTCTGCAATATTTGCGACTAACATGTTAAACTCATCTATTATTTTTTTGAAACGTTCCTGCATTTGCTGAGGCGTTACTTTTAATTCTTTTATTAGACGGTCTACCTTATTTATGAACAAAACCGGCTTGACTCGTTCCCTTAATGCTTGTTTTAGGACTGTTTCTGTCTGGGGCATAATTCCTTCAGAAGCACATACAAGAACAACTGTTCCGTCGATGGCCCTCATCGCCCTAGTGACGTTTCCCGAAAAATCTACATGTCCCGGAGTGTCGATTAAATTAATAAGATATTCTTCGCCGTTATAATCATGGACCATGGAAACATTTGCAGCGTCGACAGTTAACAATCTCTCCTGTTCATCAGAATGTTGCCAAGTAGCCATTCCTGCCTCTAAGTCTCCTGCAGATTTTGAAGAAAGTTTTCCTGCTGCTGCTAGCAGATTATCAGTAAATGCTGTTTTTCCGTGGTGGATATGGGCAGATGTACAAATATTTCGGATGTGATCCTGCTTTCCAATAATTCTTTTGAGTTTATCTAAATTTTTTTCTCCCATGGTAAATTATCACAGAAAATGTGATAAGACTTCTAAAAATTGGGTATTTTTAAATTTATGTGCCTAACAAAAATTCATTCATTTAACATTCGATCCACAGAAACACTCCGACAGATATTTTAACGGCATAAATAATATCCAGCGAATACAAATCAAAAAAATTATTGATTTAGGTCAAAAAAATACAAAACTCCAGAACAACAATTTTTAAAAAGCATGAAAATATGTTTTTCCTATGATGCAAGTGAGAGAGAAAACAAAAGAGGAAATTACAGCTAAACTTAGTACTATGAAAACTCCATTGACAAGAATGGATTATTTAGAGTCTATAATGAAAAGTGATTTTCCCTATGATGTGCAAAGACTAATATTCGACGAGCTTGCTAAGGCCTATGAAGAAAGGATTATGTACGATAAAGCTGCCCGAGTTTTCTCGATGAAAGGCGGAATAGAAGTTACGCAAAATAAAAAAGTTGAGGCCTATTTAAGAGCAGCAGAACTTTTTGCAAAGGCCTGGAAAATTGAGGAGATTGAAGCCATGTATGTTCGAGCATTGCGTGAAGCCGAGACAAATGAGAAAAAAAGAGAGATAAAACTTGCAATAAAAAATATATTTCTAGTTAACGCTAGTGAACTCGAAAAAAAGCAGAAACGGTCAGGAGCATTAAAATTCTATGAAAAACTTATGAAAATTGACCTAGATGAAAGCGAAAAATCTCAGGTTAAAGAAAAATTGATCGCTATCTACAAATCACTTGGAAAATTTCGAGAAGTCGCGATGTTGCAAGGCAAAGGATCTACTTCAACCTCCGAAAATGATAAGAATTATCTAGGGCTATAATAAGTTATAAAAAAATAAAAAATAAATTGGTTTTTTAGTCTTTATCAAAATCATCGTCTAAGTCATCTAAGTCGTCGTCTTCCTCTTCAACGAAATCATCTTCTTCATTAAGATCTTGTCCCATTTTTCCTCCGTTTATTTCTGATTTTTTATTTATACAGGTATTTATAAATTTTTGTATAAACTAAACTTACAAACTTTTTTAAACCAAAAATTACTTCAGAACCTATGGCTCTGTAGCTCAGCGGTAGAGCACTGCTCTCATGAGGCAGGGGCCGGGAGGTCAGCACTCCCCAGAGCCATGCCCTTCTATTTAGTAATATTTATAATATTATTCAAGGGGCATGGCGATGGAAGAGCTATGTTTTATTATTTTTAGTATTCTAAAGAAATCACCCAACGCACAACTTAAATCCATCATCCTTGTATCTCGGCATCAGATGCATATGCACATGACCAACTACTTGTCCAGCAACTTCAAAATTATTCAAGACAAGATTAAATCCTTCAGCCCGGTGTTCTTTCAAAAGTTTGAACGCCGCTTCTTTTGCAGTCTCTAAAAATTCTCCATATAAGCTCGACGGCATATCCAAGATTGTCTTAAAATGTTTCTTCGGCACAATCAAGCAATGCCCTTTTGTTCTAGGATTCACGTCATAAAACACAATAAAATTATCATTTTCTAAAACTTTTCTGCAAGGAATTTCCCCTCGACCAATCTTACAAAAGATACATTCACCATCTCCTTGTTTTGCTTTAACTTCCTTTTTTCCCATAATATTTTAAAAAATTTAAAATTAATAAACATTTCTATGGACTCATCGGGAATCGAACCCGAATTTCTCGACTGCCAGCCGAAAGTAATACCATTATACTATGAGCCCATCAAAAATTACTAGAGTTTATGAAATACTCCCGATATACCCCTATCATCCTTTTTTCTCATAGACCGATAAAACCGATGATAAAAAGGAGAAATAATAATTGCGATAATTGCAAAGATTATAAACGATAAAAGAAAACTGATATAAAATTCCAAAACACTTGATTCAAAACTATTAGCAATAATTGCGATGATAAAAGAAAAAATAATAGCAAGAAAATAATCCAACGGAAACAGATTAAATACCCACGGACTTTTCGAAAACCACCATATTTTTTGTTTTTTAAAATTTTTAATTCCATAATAAGGATTGAATACAAACCAAGAAAAGTCCCATAGGCAAACCCAAATAAAATATAATGCAATTATTTTCAATTCTGTTCCAAAAGTCCAGGACAATCCTAAAAAAAATCCACTATGAAAAGCAAAGATAGTAAATAAAAATACAAATAAATGATAGCCCGTTATAGGCCGACCGAAGCTGATAAGGCCAAAAAGTCTTCCTAAAAAACCTCGCTTTTGATACCACGTAGGGATTTTCTCAGCCCAGCCATATTTTCCTTCTACTTCAATCTCGATTAGAGCCAACAGCCAGGCAAATAATACAAAAAATATTACATCTCCGAACATAAAATAGAGATGGATTCATGATTTATAAAATCTTTTAAAATAAAATAGCCAAAACCCAAAGCACAAATCCTATCCTGAACATCCTCGCCAAAAGTCCAGCAAGAAAAAAATCTCTTAGTTTCATCCCAAACGCACCTGCAAGCCAGATAGAAAAAACATAAGGCACAGGAGTCAAAGCAGCGATCATCAGTTCAACTCGCCCATATTTTTGATATAATCTGCAATAATTATTATGCTGATCAAAAGAGCAAGATGCCCGGATTTTATGGGTTAAAAAATATTTCCCGATATAAAAATTTATGATGCTGATTGTCCAACTTCCCAAGACAGACAAAATAAAAACAATCAACAGATTCAGACCCAAAACATATCCAAATCCCGCCACAACCTCTGGCCCAATGGGCTGGTCAATTATATCCGAAAGAAAAGATAAAATAAAAACCGCAGGATAGCCATAGCTCATGACATTCTCCTCGATAATTTTAGTAAAATAATCCAGATTCAACAAAACATAGATAGAAATGCCGACTATGATTAATAAAAATACGACCCAAAATATTTTTGTCTTTTTCTCCATGAATAAATGACTCAAAAGGGATTAATAATTCTATTGGAAATTTTAAAATAGTTTAGGATTTTGGACTACAATAGGGTTTAATAAAAAAGTTTCGCTCTTGTTTATATAATCGAATAATGACGATTCAAGAGCAAAACTTTTTCCCGCAGCTTGCTGCGATTGGGATAGCAAATTTTAAGCAAATCTCTTTATTTAAAATAATTTACTCCATTTCGAAATATTTTAATTCCATCAGCCTCTTCAGGAATCTCTTTTCCCTCTCTTTTTAATTTTTCTTTTAAAAAAGTCCAGTGAGGTAGATGTGTAAAATCGATCGCTCTTTCAGGATGAGGCATTAATCCAAAAATTCTTCCAGATTCGTCGGTGATTCCAGCAACATTCTCTAAAGAACCATTGGGATTTGCAGGATAGTTCTGATGTCTGCATATTTTTCCTTCAATATATCTCGCTGCAACAAGATCTTTTCTATTTATTTCAGCAAGAGTTTCTTGACTCGCATAAAAATTTCCTTCGCCATGCGCAATCGGAACAGACATCTTTTCAATTCTAAGAATCCATGGACTTTTTCCCCTAAATTCTAGATCAACCCATCTATCACTATATCTCGCAGAATCATTATGAACCAATGCTGCCTGTCTCTCCCCATATTTCCCATCGATAGCCGGCAAAAGTCCAAGATTGACTAAAACCTGGAACCCATTGCATATTCCAATGACTAATTTATTAGCCTCTGCAAATCTTTCTACGCCTAAATGATTTCTGATTTTCCAGGCCAGAGCATTCCCCGAGCCAGTATCATCTCCGAATGAAAAACCTCCTGGAAAAGCAACAATCTGATAATCCTCTAATTTTCTTGGAGATATAATTAGATCATTGATGTGAACCAAATCCGCTCTCGCCCCTGCTTTCTCGAAAGCGAATTTTGTTTCATCGTCGCAATTAATTCCATATCCTGTTAAGACTAAAACTTTCGGAGTTGCCATATTAAAAATCCCTGAATGTTGATTTATATGATTCTGTGATTTTATCGACACTTGTTAAGACACTATTTCCTAAATAATCAAATGGTCTTCTGATTGCAAATATATTATCATCTCTGACTACTCCCACATTTCCAAATCCAACACCATTTTCTCTCATTAATCCTTCAAATCTCCTCTGATACTGAGGATTGATAGTTGTAACAACTCTTCCTTGAGATTCAGAAAATAATTCATGGTCTTCTCTGCATCTAAACACCGTATGAACTACTAGCGGAGTTTCTTGCAATTGAACATCAATTCCCAATTGTCCCGCAATTGCTGTTTTCGCGAGCGCAACTCCCAATCCTCCCCTATTTACACTGATTGCACTTGCCACCAACTCATCTTCAATCGCTCTTTGAAGAGCTTGATATGTTCTTAAGTTCTCAGGAGCATTTACTTTAGGAACACGATTTCCAATAAATTTTCTCCCCCTTATCTCCTCTCCTTTCATCGCAAAATATTCGCTTCCGCCTAATTCATCGTCAGTCCATCCTAAAACATAAACTAAATCACCCGGACATTTTGCATCGATGGAAACAGCTTTTCTTGCGTCTTTTATAACTCCTATAGATGAAATCAATAAAGTAGGGGGAATAGATATTTTTATTGGATTTCCATTTTCATCAAATCCATTGAAATCATTGAACATGCTATCTTTTCCTGAAATAAATGGAGTCCTGTAGGCAACAGCATAATCATAACATGCCTGGCACGCTCTTTTTAATTGGCCCAATCTTTCTGGCTCAGTCGAACTGCACCAGCAAAAATTATCCAGCAATGCAAGATGTTCCAAATCAGCCCCAGCAGCGACGGCATTTCTTACTGCACTGTCAATAGTGCATGCAGCCATATCATAGGTATCTATCTCACTGTAAGAAGGATTTATTCCATGAGATAAAACAACTGCTTTTTTAGAATCCAGTCTTGGCCTCACGACAGTCGCGTCGCCATTTACTCTTCCTCGTCCCTGTAATGGTTTGAGAACACTTCCGCCCTGGACTTCGTGATCATATTGCTGAGATATAAATTCAAAACTTGCAATATTCTGCCTTGATAACATCTGATGAAGACTGACTGTTAAATCCTTGGGAGATTCAAAATTAGGCTCCTCATGAATTTTTCTTGTGAATGTAGTTTTGATTGGCCTTGCCGGCAATCCATCATGCAAGAATTCCATATCCACATCCATTACATTTTTTCCAGCATAATCAACAACACACTTTCCAGAATCTGTAAATTCTCCGATGATTGTTGCTTCGACCCCTCTTCTTCTCATCAAATCACTAAGCTCAGGCCATTTTTCAGGAGGAACTGAAAGCGTCATTCTTTCTTGAGCTTCTGAAATCCAGATTTCATCCTTCCTCAATCCTTGATATTTTAACGGAACCTTGTCGAGTTCAACACGGCATCCTCCAGATTCTTTGGCCATCTCTGCAACAGAACAAGATAATCCTCCTGCACCATTATCAGTTATGCTATTATACAATTCTAGATCTCTTGCTTCTTTTATCAAAGCATCGTTCATTTTTTTCTCAGTTATAGCATCTCCTATTTGAACCGCAGTCGCCGGGCTTCCCGAATCAATTGCTTCTGAAGAAAAAGTTGCACCATGAATGCCATCCTTACCAACTATCCCGCCGACCATCACAATATAATCTCCAGGCCTTGCCTGTTTTTCATATAATTTTCTTCCATTTTTCTCTCGGGGAATTATTCCGGCCGCTCTAACAAAAACTAACGGTTTTCCTCTATAACTTTCGTCAAAAAAAACACCTCCCTGTGGATTTGGAATTCCAGAACAATTTCCGTAAACATTAACTCCCTCAATTACTCCATCCATTATTCTTCGAGGAGATAACATTTTTTGTTTTCTTCCTTTATCTCGATATAAAACTCTTGAATCATCCGGATTTCCAAAACAGAAATCATATGCTAAAGCACAAACCCTTGCTCCTAATCCAAATCCCATTGGGTCTCTAATAACTCCTCCAATTCCAGTTTCAGAACCACCTCGAGGATCTAAGGCACTTGGAGAATTATGAGTCTCAGCCTTATCGCAAACCAAAAATTCCTCATCAAAAACAATCGCTCCAGCATTATCTGTAAAAACCGAAACACAAAAATCTCTGTCTCCTTTTCTTCGTCTGATTTCTTCAGTAGCTCCTCTAATAAAACGTCTGAACAATCCTCCTTTAATCTCGTCGATAGGATCTGCAAAAATCGTATGATGGCAATGCTCACTCCATGTTTGCGCAACAGATTCAAGTTCAACATCAGTAGGATCTCTTCCCTGGCCCCCGAAATAATCCTGGACCGCTTTCATATATCTTAAATCCATTGACAAAGGCCCTCTTCTTATTTTCCTGAAAAACTTTCCACCCTGTTCAAAAAATTCTCCAGACTTCTGAGCATCGGGATTTGAAAAAAATTCCTCTCTTCGCAATTCCTCATTATGGTCAAATATCCCTGATTTTCCGATTATTGCCAATTCCTCGTCGCTGGCATCTAATAGGCTAACCAAACCCGCGACAGGCTCTTCATGAAGCCTGACTCTTGGAACACTGACACCCATGCCCCCATCTCTAGTAAATTCATCAAAACTTTTTACAGAGGCTCTCTGAATTACAGGATTTGAAAAAGCATCTCCGACGCTTAGAGCGCCCTCTCTTGTCAAATCTCCTCGAAGAAACATTAATTGAGAACTATAAACTCCCTGACCATCTAAATTTACACCCAAACCATCCTTGACCATCTCCCTCGCGGTTGTCCCGATATTATCAGTTACTCCGGGCAAAAAACCAACCTCAACAGCATAATCAAATTCTTCAGGTGCTTTTGGCTGATTTATTCCTGCTTCTTGCGTAACTGGATTCGAGAGCATTGATGCAGCTTTTTCTAAATCAAGAGAATTATTAGTAGAATCAATTGTAAAAACATCGACGATATTTACCTCATCAACTTTTAAACCCATTGACTCTATTTTTATTTTTCTTGCCTCGGCCCTTGTATCTAATACTTTAGACGTCACTTCAAGTCGATTCGCCATAAAGTTCATCTGTTTAGAATATTTATAAACAAGATTATACTCCAGAATATATATTTTGAAGATTAATTATAAAAATTATTTCTATACAATTCCCTATTGACCTTATCCTTTGTCAACGAAGGAAAAATTCTTCCCCAAACACTTGTCTGTTCTGGAACACCGACTAAAGCAGAACCAAATTTTCTAACTTCTTTAGAAATTCTATGTTCAGAATCATGCAGATTTAATGGTGTCTTGAAAAAAACCGCAGCAGCCATCTTTTTATCGTCAGGAACCATAGCCATTACAGG
>CAYHOV010000022.1:0-14794 GCA_964358615.1 Candidatus Woesearchaeota archaeon
CCGGGATTCTCGAGACTTTAAACGGAATTGTAACTCGCCCCTGGATGTAGGATTATTTAATTCAAATTGTCGTTTTAGTGCACATCATCATATATATTGTTTAGATTTATTTTTTCAAAAATACTCAAACGAATTATTTAATGATTCAGAATATCGTGAGAGAATAGCAGTCCATGGATTGGGCCGGGCTTTGCAGATATTGGATGATAGGATGAAAAATGTTGGCGAACATATTCGAGAAGCAGGTGCAGGAATTAAAATGTCTTTGGATGAATAAAAATGGAAGATGCAAGGAAAACTGCTGAGAGAGATTTGGCGATGTTGAAAGTGGCCCTGGCCAGCCCTATGCCGTCGATAAAAGAGGGAGATTTTGTGAAAATATTGAATTTGGGAATAGGAGAATTGGATAAGAGATTAAAATTATTAATACCGGTTGTAGGCCAGAATTTTCAATTTAATAATCATCTGAGTAATGGAGAAAAAGAATATGTGGCTCATAGTCGGGTCATAATCAGATATGAGGGTACAGATGTTACATGCTATCAAATAGGATATGTACATTTTTCAGAACCTCAACCAGTAACTCCTACGAGCAGATTTTACAAAAAAGGTTTTGTTAAAAAAATTCTTGGAAAAGATGAAAAAAAGAGTTTTATAACCTATGCTGGATTTTTTCCACCTGTTTGTTATCCTCCTATATGGAAGATAATAACCGAAGATTCCAGAAGATCAAAATCCTTGGATGCTTTTTTCCAATATTCATTAGATAACAATATCTTCTGCGGCAGTTTTTGTTCAGACATAGTTCATCATAATCCTGGAGATTTTGCCAGAAATTATTCGCGAGAATTAATCAAATCTCCGGATCAGGAGCCAAGCGGAAGGATCGCGATAACAGGATTGGCTAGGATTTTGCAAATCCTCGACGAGAGATTATGGCATGCTGGTGAAGGAGTCACAGATGCAAGTGTAGAACTTAGAACGTTGCTAGGAGAAAAATAGACTAATAAGATTAATAAAATATCAAAATAAATAATAAATATGGATACTGGTCAAAATTCCTACGCAGATCGAGGAGAAAGTGCTTTGTGTACTTTAGATTCTGAAGAATTGGGTTTGCCTGTTTTGAGTAGAAAAAAACTTGAAAAAAGACTTGGGTCGATGGAAGTTGTGCCGATTTTATTGGAGGCTGATGATCATCTGCAAAGATTTACTGGCGATGCAGCAAAAGTCCATAGGATCCCAAACCTAAGAACTGCTTTTTTTAACTATGCGGAGTCCTTGCCTCTTATGAAATCTCCAAAAAAATTTAGTGCATTGAAAAGAAGATGTCCAACTACTTATCAAATATTGTTGGAATCGATTTATAGAGCTGTGAAAGAATATGGATTCTGTCTTTGATTTACTAGAAAATATTCTTTTTGACCAACAGAATATTTAAATACTAAAAACATCTTATAAAAGTATGAAAAAAAGAGTGGAAAAAGGATTGTTTGTATTTGCTTTGATTATTCTGATGTTTGCTAGTGTACAGGCTCGAATTGAGATCTCAAATGTTGACGATATTTATAGTTTAGGTGATAAAATTTCTGTAACTGTAAAAACAAATCCTTCTTCGGTTTCTGGCGCTTTTACTATAAGTTTGGTCTGTGGCACTGGTTCTGTGGATGTATATAAAATAATGCCTGCTGAAGGACATTTTTCCGTCGGTGAAGAACAAATTGTAAACCATGCCGTCGTTTTATTTCCAGAATATATTGGAAATCTAAGTGGAAATTGCAATATTATCACATCTCTTGCAAATGAGCAGGCAACTACAAATAATTTTATGGTTTCAAAAGAGGTTAGTCTTGAGGCTAGCCTTGATAAATCCAACTACAATCCGGGCGATATTATTACTCTGAATTTGAAGGCGACAAAATCAAATGGAAAACCTTTAAGCGGATTTGTCGACGTAAGCGGGGCGACAAAATTTTCAAAAGCAATTGAGGGCAGTATAAAAGAAATTTTTACAATGCCAAAAACTACAGAATCTGGAGCTTACACAATAAATCTACAGGTCTATGACGCAGGAAAAACCGGAGAAATATTAAATTCTGCGAATAGTTCGTTGTTGTTCAATATAAATCAAGTCCCTTCTTCGATTGTTATCAGCAGCAGCAGCAACGAAGTAATGCCTGGAGAAAAGTTTGAATTTGGCATTGATCTTTATGATCAGTCTGGAAAACCTATGGATAAATCATTATCTGTTTTGATTTTATCTCCGGATTCAAATGGTGGAATGCAAGATGAAACAAAAGTTGTTGCAAGATCTGGGAACAAAGTAATATTGGAATTCCCTACGAATGCTACCTTTGGAAAGAGAAAAATTGTTGCTTCATTGCAGAACATTATCGGAACAAAAGAATTTTCTGTTAAAGAATTACAGAAAGTCAGTTTTGAGTTTTTAGATACTTCCCTTATTATTACTAACATTGGAAATGTGCAGTATAACAAAACTGTCGACGTTAAAATTGGGTCGAGCATTCAACAGATTCCATTAAACTTAGGAATTGGAGAAGAAAAGAGATTCAATCTTAATGCTCCTAATGGCGAATATGCTGTTGCAGTCAATGATGGTTCTACAAATGCCAAAAAGTCGCTGTTATTGACTGGAAAAGCGATTTCAGTAAATGAAACAGGCGGGATGAGTGTATGGAATAGATATCCAGTCATATGGACGTTAATCATAATTGTTCTGTTGGCCTTGGGAATTGCAATATTTTTTAGATACAGAAAAGAGACATATAAATTTAAAGATGATGGTGAGAAAAATTCCAAATTTGCAGATATATCGCCTAGGTTTGAGAAATCATTATCACGAGAAGAAAAATTCAAAGATTTTAGGGGAGCAAATGTAACTGAAGCTCAATCCGACCTAGTTGTCGACGGAGAAAAGCAGATTTGCAGTGTTGTTTCATTCAAGATAAATAATTTTTCTAGATTAGGGGAATCTGGGCGAAGAGAATTGACAAATATCCTCGAAATAATCAAAAGCAAAAAAGGAGTAGTGCATTTTGATCAAAACTATATTTTGGCAGTCTTTGTCCCGAAGATTACTCGGACTTTTAATAATGAAATAATAGCGTCGAAAACTGCAGAATCGATTTTAAAAGAATTAGGAAGTTATAATCCACGAGTTCAGGATAAAATTGATTTTGGAATAGGTGTTAATTCTGGTGAATTGATAACTGCACTGCAAAATGGAAAATTAAGATATACGAGCATCGGAAGTACTGTCTTGCTGGCAAAAAGAATTTCGGACAGTGGTCATGGAAAAGTATTAATCTCGAGTAGTATTAAGAATAAGCTAAAGCGAGACGTTAAAACAGATAGACATGCAGATATTGGAAAACAACAGGTCTTTTCATTGATTAGCGTCGAAGATAAGGCTGGGAATAACGATAAGTTGAGAGATCTATTGAGCAGAATGAAAAAATGAAAAAGAGAAAGGCAATTTTTTTTGATTTTGACGGGACTATCAATGATATTCGCGAGCTTGCTTATAGTAATCTAGTTTTGGTCCTTGAAGAAAGAGGATATAGATTTGACAGAAAAAAACTCTTTCATCTACTGGGCGACAAGATGGATGTAATATTCCGCGAGTTAAAGCTGCCTAAAAAGGATATGGGGGCTATCAGGAATGAGTTTTACGAGAGGATGATTAAGTCTATCAAGAAAAATGGGACAAGAACTTGCTCTTCAATCGATCCCTTGAGAGAACTAAAAAAAGAATATGATTTGGTGATTGTGTCTAATTCTGAGATGAGGTTGATTGACATTTCAATGAAAAAATTGGGAATCAGGAAATTGTTCAAGGAAGTATGCAGTGCTGAAATGTTTTCTGTGAAAAATGTTGAGCTGAAGAAATTATTTAGGAAGTATGGGATGAAATCACGGGAATCTATTTTTGTCGGAGACAGGTTTTCCGACGCTGTTTTTGCGAAAAAAGCAGGATGTATTTCTGTGATTGTGCATAATAGGTGCTCGTGGTCGACGCTTGAGGAAGTTTTACAAGTTAGGCCGAATTTTATTGTGAAGGATTTTGAGGAGTTGGCAAAAGTTGTGAAGAAGATCTATAGATAAATCTGCAAAAAGGAGATTTCCTCTTGTTAAATTTGAGTGTAAAAAACTTTAAAAAGAGGAGATGCCTTAAATTAATATAAAATGAAAGGAGGTATAAAAATGGCTAAAGAAGGAAGTGTTCTAGGAAGTTGGGCATTTCTTATCGGCGTAATCGCTGCAGTAATCCTTGGAGTTATGGGAACTCTTGAAGGCAATTGGTTAATTGCTCTAGTAATAATTGGATTAATTGTAGGATTATTGAATGTAAGTGATGAAGAAGTGACCCCTTTCTTGATGTCAGGTGCGGTATTAATTATCGCGAGCAGTTTTGGAGCAGATGTAATGAAGAGCGTTCCAACAGTAGGAAACATACTCAATGCATTACTAGTAATCTTTGTTCCAGCTACGGTTATTGTAGCAATAAAAAACGTGTTCAGCTTGGCTAAACATTAAATAGATAAGTTTATTTTTTTCTTTTTTCTTTTTATATTTTCAATAGAATCAGCACAGTAAGATTTAAAAGTGCATTTTTGTTTTGTAAATTATATTAAAACTCGAGATTTAAACCCACATGTCAAAAATAAGAATAAAATTGCAAAGCAGCGATATAAATAAGTTGAATGAAGTAATCGGAACTATAAAAGATATTGCAAGTTCTGCAGGAATACCACTTTCTGGGCCAATACCTCTGCCTACAAAAAGAATGAAAATAACGACGAGAAAAAGCCCATGCGGAAATGGGACTGCTACTTTTGACCGGTTTGAAATGAGAATCCATAAAAGAATTGTTGATTTAGTTGCGAATGATCGGGTTTTGCATGAGATCATGAGAATTTATATTCCACGAACAGTTAATATCAAGATTGAGATGGTTGATTAGTTTTCTGTAATTTTCAGATTATAATTTTTGGCAATTTTAAGATAATCAAATATTTTTCAGAAATTTATTTTATAGGATTTATACGCCCTGACCAGGTCCTAAAAATTCATTCTGAATTTTGGGAAGTTCAACTTCAAATAGAAAGTTGAACTAATCGAACAGGTTCGATAATTTTATTACGCCCTGACCAGGAATCGAACCTGGATACCCTTTCGGGTCGGGATTTCCAGTCCCGTGCATTACCATTGTGCCATCAGGGCAAACTATAATTAATGATAAAGCATATTTTTAAGTTTAATTAACTAGTGCATTACCATTGCCTTCAAAATGAAATTTTGGAGGGATAGAAATTTCTTAAATTTCTATATGCCATCAGGGCATAAATAAATATGAAAATGATGGTTTAAAATTCTTTACAAATCGAGAACATTAACTAATTCTCTTTACATCCTCTCAAACGGATGATTGCCGCCGATGCAAAAGCTGCAAAGGTTTTCTCGCTTTAGGCCAACTCTTTCAAATGCTCGAAACATGCCTGTGACAGAAAGAAAATAAACATGCGCGCCTATTGCTCTTGAAATTTCCTCGTCGGTTCTATTATTTTTTTTATCTTCAGTCCTCACGACAAAATCATCTTCAGTAGGCATATCTACACCAAATAAACAACCTCGAGCAATACCGTCGTGGCCGATTATCCCTATCCGCGGAGTATAATTCAAAATATAAACTTTTTTTGCTCCTGCTCTGACAATCAATTCTTTTGCATGCCTAGAATTTGTTCCTCTTACAGTAGAATCGTCTATCATGACTATTGTTTTTCCTTTCAGTGCTTTTTCAGAGCCAGGAAGCAGATGCAGATTATTTCTTATGGAATTTTTTCTATCCTCAATTGTTGTTCCTTGAAATGATCTTTCTCCTCGTAGTTTATAGAAAATTGGCCTAAACTTGAATTCTTGATTCAATGATTTTGCATAGCTTCTTGCTGCGCTTTCAGGACATCTCGGAAGAAAAGTAATAACGTCTATATCTTTGGGATGAAATTCTTCGGCCAATACTTTTCCTAATTCTTGCCTTAATTTTAAGACACTAACGCCATTTATCATTGAATGTGCGTTTGCAATATAGTTCCATTCAAAAAAACAATGTTTTTTCTCGTTTTCTGTGATTAAGGAAATTTTTCTGTAGCTTCCGTTATTGGCTAGATAATATATTGTGCCTGCGTCTAAATCTTCCATATAGATTGCTCCATTTTCTATGAGTGCGATATCTTCAGAAGCAACACAGTATTTACCGTCTTTAAAACCAAGACATACTGGTTTGACAGCGAATTTATCTCGGAGAACTAGGACCTGATTTTTTCTTTTATCGGCTATCGCAAGAACATAGGAGCCAGGAATATTTTTTAATAATTTTTGTTCACCATTTTTCATATAATATTTCAATAAAATTTTTGTATCGCATTCTGAACAAGGATTGAGAGACTTTGGAAAGTTCACTTGGCCATTGTGTATTGCGACAGCGTCGCAATCTCTGATTATTATATGATCTCCTCGGTCGCTTGTCCTGCCGCCGATCACATGAGGATGAGCATCTTCTAAGATTTTGTCTTCTCTTCCTTTTGTCGCATATCTTACATGAGCTCCGAACGTATGATAGAGTGATGCTGGAAAAATCTTATGCAAGTCTATTAGATCTACTTTGCTCACTCCTCCTCGCCACTTGATTACATCGATCTGATTTTTACCCAAGGCAAATATACCACAGGCCTCTCGTCCTCGATGCTGAAGAGACTTGATAAAAGAATAGGCATCGTGTAGAGTATGTGCAACACAAAGTCCGCAGTGATCCTCGCCAATATAATCATCCATAATTAAAAACAAATTTTTAGTTTTAAAAAGATTTATGTGGTAGAAAGCTCCATCAAAAACCTTTTTAACTTCAATTTTTTAATATTCTCAGGAAAAATGAGGCCGATAAAAATAATAATTGTTATATTCTTGCTAGTATCGTCCTTTATTGGTTATTATAATCTTACTGGAAAAACAATATATTCGGAAGAACAAGTCTACGTTTCTCGAGCAGTTGATGGAGATACAGTAGACTCTTCTATTGGAAAGATAAGGCTATTAGGAATAAATACTCCTGAGAAAAAAATGCCTTATTATTCTGAAGCAAAAGAATTTTTGAAAAATCTGACTGAAGGTAAAACTGTAAAAGTTGTAAAGATAGAAGGAAATACAAGAGATAAATACGGCCGAATGTTAGGGTATATTTTTATCGAAGACTTATTTGTCAATGAAGAAATTTTGAAGGCTGGAATGGCCAATCTGTATTTTTACGACGAAGATCCATATATTGGCCGTCTGAAGGATGCAGAGAAGTTTGCTCGAGAAAAAGGAATTGGAATTTGGATAAAATCCAAAAATTTTGGATGTTTGAAACTTTTGAGTCTTGATTATAATGAAGGTTCGAATAGATGTGCAAATAATGAGCAAGTTGTTATTGAGAACAGCTGTGAAGCTATGAATGTTATCATGAAAGATGATGCAAACCATATTTTTAACGAGACAATTGTCCAAGGGAAATTTGTAAAGAATTTCTCATGCACCTGGAATGATGATAGAGACAGGATGTTTATCAGAGATGAAACAGGATTGATTTTATATTATGAATATTAGACTACTGTTTTTTTAGGACTAGGTAAACTTCGTCGCCAGGACGGCATTCGGGAAGCTTGACTCCGACGTCTTGGCCTTTTTTAGCTTCTGATACTTTTTGATGATCTATCTCCATGCTTTGGATTTTTGATTGGACTATGCCTGTCTTATTGCCTAGGATAAGAATATTGTCTGAAATTTTTAGTGTTCCTGATAAAATCTTTATGGCTGCAACCTGGACTTTTGGAAAATATTTTTCAACTCTTGCTACAAGAATCTTTTTTTGAGTCTGCTCGCCTGTTTTTGAACTTGAGAAATCGTCGGCAGTGGGCATGCGGATGTAGAATCCGGGAGAAAAACCTTTATGATAGACTTTTTTCAATTCTTCGAGAGATTGGGCAATCTCTTGTTCTGATAATTTTTTGTTGAGGGCTTTTCTATAGACTGAGACGACTGTTGAAACATATTCTGGGCCACGCATCCGGCCTTCAATCTTAAATGATTTTATGCCTGCTTGTTTCATTTTTTCTATGAATGGAAGAGTACAGAGATCTTTTGCAGACATCACCCTATTATTTTCTAATTTTAATTCATAGCCGTCTTCATCTTTTATTGTATATGCCCTACGGCAGGGATGGGCGCATTGGCCTCGGTTTGCACTTCTTCCTTGCAGGAATTGGGATGTGAAACATCGGCCCGAAATCGAGACACACATCGCTCCGTGGATAAAGCATTCTATGTCAATTATCTTTGAAATATTTTTTATCTGCTTGAGATTGAGCTCGCGGGCAAGAATAATTCTTTCAGCTCCTAGGTTTTTATAGAATTTTGCAGACGCTGAATTTGAGATAGAAGCTTGAGTTGAAACATGAAATGGAATCTTATATTTCTTGCATAGATCTATCACAGATAAATCCCAGCATATTATTGCGTCGATTTTTCCTTTTACTTTTTTTATAGTGTTTTCCATTTTTGCTAATTCAGAATCATAGATAATGGTGTTCAAAGTCAGATACATTTTTACTCTTCTTGGAGGGGAATTGCAGATCTCTCTGATTTTTTTTAAATTGGCCAGAGTGAAATTTTTAGCACTGTCGCGCATGTTGAATTCTTTCAATCCGAAGTAAACAGCGTCGGCACCTGCTTTTACTGCTGCGATCAAGCTAGGAAAGTCTCCGGCTGGTGCAAGTAGTTCGTATTTTTGAGTTTGTTTTTTTACCATCATAGTATTAAGGGAATAGTGTTTTTAATAGTTACTAGCAACAAAAAATTAGATTTTGTTTAATGGACTGTCTTAATTATTAAGTTACAAAAGAGTAAGTTTTATAAAGGATTTTTCTATAAAGGATTATGGCAAAAAACATAAGAGAATTTGCGAGAAATGTTAAACTTAGCTTTAGATATGCTAAAAATGATTTGATTAAAGCAAATGAATCGATAAATGAGTTATATGACAAGATACAACATATTAGTTTAAATCAGGCCACATTGCTTGGCGAAGTAGAGTCTCTAAAAAGGCTATTGATAAACAAAAAAAAGATGGCTGTTGTTAATAAAAAGTCCAAGAAAAAGAAAAAATCAAAGAGAACTTCTATCGAAGCTGGAGAAGTGACTTATCTATAAAATGGAATTTGATTAATAAATTTTTCCCAATAAACTTTAAAAAGGATTTGTATCTCTATTATTCATGTCATTTGCCCACATGGTCTAAAGGCTATGACACGACCCTGTCACGGTCGCAATCCGGGTTCGATTCCCGGTGTGGGCGTCTATACATTTTGGTAAATTCTGGGGTTTTTACAAACCTCCGGATTCATAAACGTTTTATAGTATTTCTTAAGGATTTTCAAATGTAGGTCTAAATGCCTACAACGTTTAAGTAAAACTCAGAATTGAGACTATTAAGAAAAATGAAAATCGATCCATATAAACATAAAGAGAAATATCTTGCATGGAAAGAGAGAGCGAAAAACGGAATCCCCGAGATAAACAAAGAGAATTCTGAATTAATTATGCATTACTTGGAAGATATGGAGAAGGGAATTAATATTGCCTCGGAAAGCGTTAAGGGATCTAGGAGTTTTATTCGATTAAATACACTAAAGGACAAACTTCTATTTTTTGCTAAAAAATTTAAGGTAATTTACAATTTAGATAATATCTCCAATATTAAAGAGGAGCAAATTATCGCTTTTTTCTCCGATATGAAGAACGGAATTATAAAAAGAATTGATGGTGGAACTTATCTTTCCGTCGATACTTATTCAAAATGTTTCAAATCATTTTGGCACTGGTATCAGAAGATAAATCGAAAGAGAGGAATAGACTTGCCAGATATTACGTTAGACTTGGATACTAAACAAGAAAAACCCAAATGGGTTTATTTGACTGAAGAGCAAGTAAAGAAATTATGTGATAATGCTAAGTTTGAGTATAAAGTATTAATCATGTTTTTATTTGACTCTGGAATAAGATCTCCGACGGAGTTAATTAATGTTAAAGTTTCAGATCTATACTATGATTTCAAGGAGCTTAATATTCGTGATGAAATAAGCAAAACTTTTGGAAGAAGAATTAAGCTTATGTTAAGTTCTTCATTATTGAGAGATTATGTAATTTATAAAAATCTTAAAGCAGAGGATTATCTTTTTCAAATTGGTCATTTTGGAGCAAATAAATACTTAAAACGATTAGCTTCAAGAGTTCTGGGAGACGATATAAGCCCAGCAGGTGAGAAATATTCTCATTTGACGATGTATGATTTTCGACATATCTCCTGTTGTTATTGGTTGCCCCGTTATAAAAGTGAATCTGCTTTAAAATATAGATTTGGCTGGAAAAAATCAGATAAAATCCATTATTATTCTGAACTTTTGGGAATGAAAGACACAATTTCCGATGATGATATGCTCCTCGATATTACTAAAACCGAAATTGAAAAGAGGCTCGAAAAATCTGAAAAAGAGAAAGAGGTGCTTCAAGAAAGATTATCGAGTATGGAAATGCAGATGGTTAAAATAATGGAAATAACTAAACGATTAGAGATTGTTAGTCTAGAGTAGATAAAAGCTTTTAAAAATAGCATGACTACAGAATAACATGGAAAAAGAGCAAGAAAATTTTACCTCGTGGGATTTTAAAGAAGCAGACACAAAAGAGTATACTCATGGTATTCATACTTACCCCGCGATGATGATACCCCAAATAGCCCGAAGATTAATTTACCTTTATGGAAAAGACGCAAAAACATTATTAGACCCATTTATGGGAAGTGGCACCTCTTTAGTTGAAGCTTCACTTGTTCCAAAGATAAAAGAAGCTTATGGATTTGATTTAAATCCTCTTGCTTATCTAATATCAAAAGTTAAGACTACTTCAGTAGATCCTGAGTTGTTAGAAGTTCATCTTAAAACTTTTTTTAATCTTACTGAAAGTTCAGGAATCCCAAATTTCAAAAATATTGATTTTTGGTTTAAACCAAGAGTAATAGAAAGATTGTCCATAATTAAGAATCATATAAATACTATTATGGATAGAGATATTCGAGATTTCTTTTTAGTCTGTTTTTCAGAAACAGTAAGAAAAGTATCAAATACTCGAAATAGTGAATTTAAACTTTATAGGATGTCAAAAGAAAAATTAGAAAAATTTAATCCAGATGTATTCGCTGAATTTGAAGAAATAGCACAAAAGAATATCAATAGGATGCGAAAGTATGTAAAAGAGAGAGTGCAAACTAAAACCTATCCAAAGAATTTTAGTTCTATGCATGAATTACCCATAGAAAATGAGAGCATAGATATTATTATTACATCTCCTCCTTACGGAGATAGTAGAACTACGGTAGCATATGGACAGTTTTCTAGATTGGCTTTAGAATGGTTAGATTATGAAGATGTCAAAAATTTAGATAATAAACTTCTAGGCGGAAAAGCAAGTAAAGATATAAGTGTTAAAATAAATTCTCCTACGCTAAAAATTATTATAGACAAAATAAAAGAGAAAGATGAGAAAAGAGCGAGAGAAGTTTTAAGTTTCTATGAAGATTTTGATAAAGTAGTTACTCAGTTAAATAGGGTTATGGCTAAAAATGGATATGTCTGCTTTGTTGTGGGAAATAGAACCGTTAAAGGGATTAATATTCCTACAAATAAAATAATGTCTGAGATGTTTATGGCTCATGGAAATTATAAATATATCACAACCCACACGAGAAATATACCTAATAAAAGGATGCCTAGTTTAAATTCTCCCAGTAATAAAGTTGGTGAGAAAGTAACGACTATGTGTAATGAGTTTATTTTTGTTCTTCAAAAATACTAAATCTCAGAAATATTAAATAATTTGTGGATATCTGATTTTTTGATCCTAAATCCCGAACCATGATCATGGGTTTTACCCCTGTTTTTTCCGCTTCTATAAGCCCCAATCCGAATATCATAGAAGATCATCCCAGCAATAATTCCCCCTAAAAATTTATCAAACGTTAAGCCTGTCAATAAAACTGCTTTCTGAAAATGGAAAAGTTCCTCATTTTTTTGTTTTTTATTTTCAGCAGTTATAAATGCGATATTTTTACATTTTTTCTCAATAATTTCTTTTATATCTTCAAAATTATAATAACAATCAAAGTCTAATAGTTTTCCAGTACTTAAGTCTTTGATATGAATATATACTCTCTTTTTATCCTTATCAACTTCTAATTTAAATCCGTATTTACCAAGGAAAGTATTGAACTTATTGCCGGGTATAGTAGTATGGAGTATTTTGAGACCATTTTCCTCTTTTCCAAAATTTAATCTTAAAACAGTATTGGCTTTTTCAGGATAGGAAGGGGACTTTGTGAATAATGTAACCATGCTTCCCGATAAATCTCTTGAAGATTTTAATTCTAGTTCATTTAAGTAGTCAACCTCTTGCCGATTATTCTCGACTACATTAACCATGTCCTCGAATGTTTTCCCTATACCGGTATTATGTAATCTGTGAGATACAATAAAACCCCTTGCTCTCACCTTTTCAAAGTCTTTCTTAAATTTCTCTAGAACCTCCTCTTTTGTTAGATTAGACATTTTAAAACTAAGAATTAAAGTCTTTTAATCTTTTCTGTTACTTGTCTTTCATATCCCCTACACACATATTACTAGATCTTTCAGAAGCTCGGCACCAAGAACATTCACCAAATCTATCTAAGTTATCCTCCTCGACTTCTTTTCCACAACCATCGCATTTTACCATCTTTTTATTTTCCATAATTTTTTTAAAAATAATAAGTATAAAAATCTATTCTTTAGACAAAATTAATTTAAAAACATGTTTTCTAGACATTCTTAAATAAAAAAATTTGAAAAAAAACTTTTGAAATTATTTATTAACTTTCAGTACGTTTGGAAAATTTAACAAGAGCATTTTCAAGGGTTTCATTAAACATTCTTATGCTGGTCTTTCTAGAAAATTTATCGACCATCTCCCTTCTTCTAAAGAAATTTTTAGGATCTTCATTTTTAGGAATCATCTTTCTTCCGATTCCAAATAATGGTCCGGAATATCTATAAATTGCTTCTCTGAATTCTTCAGATTCTAAAAAACTTACCCACGATCTCCATCCTAATTTGAATGTACTAATTTTCCATTTTTTTAATTTTTGATAAAGATCATTAACTACATAAAATCTGAGGAGATAAGAAAAATTTTGATCAGATTGGGATAGCCGTTTATTATTTACTTTAACCCAATAATCAATATTCCAACAAGTCAGATAACTAAGAATAAGATGATTTCCATTTAATTCTTTATTTATTTCTTCTTGGTTAAAGATATCTTCATATTTATCTTCTTCTTCAAATAATTCTTCTACTTGGGCTATAATTCCTTGATTTGGAGCATTCTTTTTACAATAGTAATAAATTCTAGCAAGATCTCTCATTCGGATAGTGTATTGAGTACTCTTAATTCCATCCATCCTTTTTCTTTCATAGTCATAACCAAGTTTACTAAAATAGTTTTCCAGAATAACCTGTGTAGGATCATTAGATCTCAAATCTGATTTGAATATTTTATTCTGAGAATTTAATGCAGAAATAATATCAATACTTTTTTTGTAGGTTTCAGAATTTTCATAAGATAGCCTATAGATTCTTATAAGTACTTTAGCATTGCGATTATGATTTTCCTCTTTTTTAAATACAGAGTATAATTTTTTTACCGTTTGTCCTCCATTAACAATTTGAGGGTTTCTTAAATAAACTTTATTTGCCATTTCATCGATGAAAAAATCATCAACAAAGATTATTATTCCATTGTGTTTATACCAAAATAAATCGGGCTCAGAAGTATAAGATTCTTCTAATTCTCGGTTTATTATAGTATTTCCTACAAAACCTCTAACATTTTTTTGTAAAAAATTATCTACTGTAGATTTTTCATCGTCAAACCAGGATAAAAAATCATTACTATTTGTTATACAAACAATAGATTTAATTCCAGTATTTTCCCCATTATGTATCATGAACTCTCTAGGTATTATATTCAAGGATCTTTTTCCAGTATAGGGGACATATCCATGTTTTAAATCATAGATTACCGTTTCAAGAAAATATTTATCTATGAAATATACGTCAATGTTAATTTTCCAATTTTGTTTTGTTTTAATAGCATTAACAAATTTATTTGTTTCCTCTCTCACAGAATTATTTACTAAGTTAGTTGTTATCCATACTATTTCTAAATTTTTTTGAGAATTGTCTAAATTAGCTCTAATTTTATTAACAAAATCTTCTGCTTGACTATTTGGATTTTGAAGGGAAATAGTTTTGTTGATTTTATTAAGTTCCGCCTCAATATCCCCAAAATTACATTTCTGAGGATTGCCCGAAAATTTTGTTTGAAAAATATGAAATGTATTATCTTCAATATAAGCTAGATCTATCCCCCCATCATCCTTCCCATCAACATAGTGATTCTCAAATTTAGAATCAGATTCATCGAATCTTGCTTTAAAATAAAATCTGGTTAATTCTTTAGTTTGATCTACAGTAGATAGCCTTAAGAGTTTACTTATCATATGGTCTACATCATTATACTGAAAGATATCACTACTCTTTTCCATTCTTATGATTGTTTTGGGTGGTATAAAAACTTTCCTTTCTCAAAC
>CAYHOV010000023.1:0-14437 GCA_964358615.1 Candidatus Woesearchaeota archaeon
GAATCAGGAAAGATAAGTTTTTATCTACAGAACAAAGAAAATGTTAAACTGGAAAACTTAAAAGTTAAATTCAGCTCGATATTCTTTAATCTTGAAAGGACTATAACGCTAAATCCCAATGATAGAACGACAATCACTATTGAACTTGATAAAGAAAAAATAAAAGCGATAACTGCTGGAACCTATATATTGAAGGCAGAAGTAGAAAAAATCAATGGTGTTGAAAATTTTGAAGGAAAAATATATTGGGGAGAGAAAAAAGAAATAGAGACACAGGAATATTCTTCTGGTCTGATCATCGTCACAAAAACAATCACAAAAACAAATCTTGGCAATGTAGATGATAGTGCGACTGTGCAGGTCACAAAAAACATCATCACAAGACTTTTTACGACGCTGGACACGACTCCTGATAAAATTGAAAGAAAAGGATTTTTTGTTGACTATACTTGGACGAGAAAACTTGGACCTACAGAAGGTTTTGCTATCCAAGTCAGGACGAATTATATAGCTCCATTATTATTTGTTCTGGTATTAGCGGTCTTGTATCTTGCATTCAAGAGATATAACCAGACAAAGATCGAGGTCATCAAATCTGCTTCGCATGTCAAGACAAAGAATGATATTTTTGCATTGAGAATACAGATAAAGATGCGAGCAAAAAGAGATGTGCAGAATGTTTCACTGATAGATAAGATTCCTGGATTGGTAAAAGTCTATGAAAAATTCGGAGCAATAAAGCCGTCGAAGATCGACATCGCCAACAGAAGAATCCAGTGGAATGTAGGAAATTTGGCTGCTGGCGAAGAAAGAACATATAGCTATATTGTCTATTCGAAAATTGGAATCGTCGGAAAAGTCGCATTACCAGAAGCATTGGCTGTATATGAAAAGGGCGGAGAAGTGCATGAGATCTCGTCCAACAGAGTTTTTTTCTTGAGCGAGCAGACGAGAAGAGATGAGGATTAAAATAATATAATTTTATTTTTATTAAAAGACAGATTTAAATAATACCTTCCTTCTGAGTAAATCATGACAAATAATCCTGAAAAGCGCATAATTGGAAAAATAGCTGAGACAATAGTTGAGGAGATGCTGAAAGAGATAGGTTTTCTTGTTATGAAGTTGGGCCAAGAGAACACGATAAATCCGTTGAATCAACTTCCATATTTTATAAACAAATGCACTAATACGGAGAATTTTAAAAATTTCTGGTTAAATAAAGACGAGAAAAATATTGACGAAGCAACATTCGTCGACAAACTTCCAGATTTTGTAATCGTCGGAAGCAACGGAAAACTCTGTTTATTTGAGGTAAAATTCAAAAGAAAAGGACAACTTTATGAAGATGTGGAAAATCCAAAGAAAAATGATGACCTATTATTTGATATATATCCAAAGGCACATCTTTTTACAGTTAATCTTGAAGTAGATAAACGAATAATTGACGAAGGTGAGACTTATGACGAAGACTATGCAAAATTAAAAGCAACTCGTTTTCATGTCTGGGAATATGATGGAAAGAACAGAAGCGGAGAGATGTTATTAATGCCTCGAACATTCGAAGAATTCTTGAAAGAAGAGTTTAATATCGATAATGCTCAAGGAATAATAAAGAAATATGAAGACTATGTCACAAAATGGTTATCTGTGGAGAGCGGCTAAACTAAATGAATGTATAAATTTTTAAACCATTCTTTCTAAATATCCTTGTATCGATTTACTCGACGGATTAAAACACCATAGAGAGTTTAAAAATCGAACCCCACCATAGCTCAGCGGTAGAGCACGCGGCTGTAGTTTTTAGCATGGACATTCTCCGATTGGAGACAAGAATGAAGTGTGAGAAGCCCGTACGGGTCTTATCGTCGGAAGACGAGCAGAACCCGCGCTATCCCAGTTCAACTCTGGGTGGTGGGATGCATATTTTACCGGAAAAATGGGAATGTTTAAATATACCATTTATTCTTTCGGTTTATGGAAGAATATAGGGATGTTCATAATTCCGACGACATTTTAGAGGGTTTAATGAAGCAAATTAATAATTCTAATATGAGTCAAAGACAAAAAGAGAGTATACAAAGATTCATTAATGATCTGAAAATCGGAAAAAGCGGAAAAAAAGTAAAATCCCGTCGTGTTGGTGCTTATTTACAATCTCTTCTAAGGCTCAACGAATATTTCAAAAAGGATATAGATAAACTTAGTGATAAGGAAACTGAAAAATTTTATCAAGATCTGCAAGAAGATAAGATAAAAAGAAAAAATAATATGCCCTATGCTCAGGCCTCTAAGGACGAGCTTACAAAGGCATTAAAGCGATATTTAGGCTGGTCTTGGGGAAAGGATAGTAAGAAATACTCTGCTTCTGTCCGTTGGATGAAAGAGGATTATAAAAAATCAGATAAAAAAGCGATCACATTAGAACAGGCCAAAGAAGTAATAGATAAAAAAAAGTTTACTGAATCTTATCATAAAAACTTGAAAATAAGAGATAAATGTCTATTTATATTTTTATTTGATAGCGGTGCAAGAATAGAAGAGGCGCTTAATGTGAAAATATCTGACCTGAAAACCATTGGGAAAGATAAACAAGAGTATTTTATGGTTCATTTGAGAGGCCAAAAGACCGAAGAGGCAGATAGAACTATTGCTATTCCTCTTGTTACAAAATATTTAAATGATTGGTTGAAGGTTCATCCGACAAAAGAAGAAAATGATTTTCTGTTTCCGATCAACTATGGCAATGCAAGAAAAATAATTAGAGTAATGACTAAAGATGTTCTAAAATTTGTATTAAAACCACACGAACTAAGGCACAGTAGCGCAACACATTATATCCGGAATGGCGGATTCGGAGCAGAGAATATAGGCGGATTTTATTATCGCTATGGCTGGAAGTTTGGAAGTAAAGAGGCCTTGACATACATTAAAACCTATTTATATGGTGGAGAGCTAGGACAAGATAAGGTTGTTAAAGCAATAGTCTCAGATAGGATTGAAAATTTGGAGAATCAGATTGAAGAATTAAAAAAAAGAGTCGAAGATATGCAAAAAGAACGAGAAGAATTTAGGGCATTTGCCAATCAGGTTAAACAAATGACATTAACAATGAAAACTGAGATGGAGAAACAAATATCTAAGGAAGAATTGGAAAAATATCGGAAGAATCAAAAATAATTTTATTTATTATCTTTGATTTTTTTAAGTAATTGCTTTCCCATTTTTGTTATTTCATATCGTTCTCGTATAAAACCGCATTCTTCTAATGAAATAATCTCCTTCATAAAAAACCTTCTTTGATTTGAATTATTCCAATCAATTAAGGAATCTTGATCTAAAAATCGTTGTTGATCTAATTTATTCAGTATTTCTGATAAATATTTCTTATTTTCAACTTCTTTTTTGTCATTCAAAATCTCGTAAATGTCCAATAAATGATTTTTGAAAGCTGCAATATCTTCATTATCTTTATACTTAGGATTTAACATTACAATACTTTTATTATTTCTTGGTATCCTCTTCAAAACAATTAAATCCCTCTTTTCCATTTCTTTTATCCAAAAAAGGAGTGTTTTGTAAGTGATAGAAAGATTCTTTTGAATATCAGATAAACTTTTGTGATTATCCACTTCACTCAAAATTAAAAGAACAATCTTATTTTTCAAAAATCCTTCAACTGACTTTTCCATTTATGTAAATCAAAACTAAACTATATAAATGTTGTTACGGAATGACTTCTGTATTTCTGTTACTTAATAGGTAAGTTTAAATACTCTCATCATGTTATAATTGTAACAGGATTACATAACTATCATGACAAAAAATATAAATTTAAGATTTTCCGACGAAGAATTTAAAATATTAGTCGATGCTGTCGAAAAAAGTGGAATTCGTGGTAAATCAAACTTCATTCGTTTTCACATTATCCCCTTATGTTTAAAATATGCTCAGTATAAAAATGAAACTTTGGAGATCTTAGCATGAACGATGCAGAATTTTTAGTTTGGGTAGATCAATGGAAAGGCCAATGCAATAGAGAACTTCATTCTGGAGTAAATATTGATGTTGCCAATGTTTATTTCGAAAAGTTATATATAGAAAATCAAATGAGACAATTTTTGGGAGGTTATGCTCAATAGTTGAGCAAGAGGTGATCGGATGGGGACGGAAATAGATAAAAGAATAGGAAAGAAATTTAAAATTTACTTTCAAGATAGAGATAAGGTATTGCCAAAGTTTGCAATCATTATCGCTATTGATTCAATTTTTATAACAATACAAAATACTTTTAATGGCACTACTGAGATTCTGCCGATGGCTAGAGTATTGCGGATGGAGGAGATACTATGACGACCCACTATCTAGAAACCATCCGAAAGAAATATCCTTCTCGACTTACTCGGGCAAAAGCGATCAAACTTCATTGTAAACATGGATGTTGCATTGGAGACACAATCTCTTGGACAGAATGTCAAAATACATTGTGTTTTCTGTGGCCTTTTAGACTTGGAAAGGAAGTCTTGGGCAATCAGACAAGTTTTAAGAAATCTTCCAAAAAACATGGGCAAAACACATCATTTTTTGGTAAAAAACCTATACCTGGGGATAACATCGAATCGAAAGGTATAGTCATTCTTGAAACTCAAGAAAAATTTGATTCTTCGGATTCACTTGATCCCGAAGAGATGGTTTGTCCTCATTGTGATCGGTTTGTTGCAAGATTTGATAAAGATGGCTGTGAAGTTTGTAGTCATAATGAATATGGAGAAGAAAATTCTTGCAAATTAATTTTCGACGATATTCCTGAAGTTCAATCTGCTGATAATTTACAGAACAATAATTTGGGAGTTGCAAAATGAGATTAACTATTATTGACAAGGTTGGCTTAAGAACAAAAGACGGAAAAGGTTTAGTGAGAGGTTTGAATATTCAACAGATAGAAATTCCTGATGAAGTTCTTGCAGAAATAAAACAGAAGTTTGAGCTGTGGCTCAAGGAGAAGCAAAATGAACATAGAAGCAGTTAAAACTTTTTATGACTTGCTCGGACACAAGAAGCAAACAGAAATAAGAACAAATTCTGTTTATGGTTTTGTTGGCCAATTAGTTTCAAATCCAGAAATCTTTCAAGAGATTGAATCAATAATCCAAAAAAACAATCTTATTCTATACAACGGAACTTTCAAACCTTATAAAAAGTATCACATAACTTTGAAAGCTCCCAACCTTTCAGAAAATATTTTGCCTTTTGAATCTTCTGAGAGTATTCAAGAAGCAACAATAACAGGGTTATCTATCTTTTCTGATAAATTAGTATATCTTCTGGATAATAAAAAACATATAACAATCGCAGAAGGGGATAAACAAAAAGTTATTGAAATCTTAAATTCAAATAAATATGAATTTGAAAAATTAATCGGTAAGAAAGTCTTATTTTTAAAACCCGAATTTATATTCGCAAATCCTTCAAAAAATCAATCCCGAAGTTATTTTGTTTCTTCTGAAGAAGAGTTTGTCAGCAAAGTTCAAGAGCTTAATGGAAAATATAATTTGTATGCTGGACTCAATGAACGAATAGAAAATGGCACAGAAGCAAAAGATGTATTATCTGTCAAGAGAATATTTATTGATATTGACTGCAAGATAAAACCTGCAAATCAAGAAGATTTAAAAGAAGCAGAAAGAATTACCGATGATATTATATTGGTGATTGAAAAACAAACAGATTTAAGACCTACAAAAATATTTTCTGGGAATGGTTATCAGCTGGTTTATTGTATTCCTGAAATTGTAATCACCGATGAAAATAGAGGAGAGATTAATTCTAAAATCCAACAATTTTTGAAAGATTTAATGAACAAATATAATTCAAACGATAAAGTAAAACTCGATAATGTTGGAGACTTACCAAGAATAATTCGGATAACCGGCACTATGAATATCAAGGGAAATAAAACCTCTGAATTTATTGAGATCCATACGGAAGAAAACCAAAAGTTAAGAGATTATATATTAAACCTAAAACAAGAAAGTTCTTTTAAAGTCGGAGAACTGGAGACTTCTCTTGCAGAGATTCTAGAGAAAGACGAGAGAGTAAAGAATTTATTTAATGCAGATCCAGAAGCTATCGGAAAATATCCGAGCAGAAGCGAAGCAGAACAATCTCTCGTTTGTCATTTGATTGGTTTAGGACTTGACAAAGAACAGATATTCAAGATTATGGCCTCTTGCAGAATCGGGAAATGGCAAGAAGCAAATATTAGATATAAGATTTTAACATTTGAGAAAGCTCTCAAAGTTATAACTGATAAAAAAAGAAATGTTATTCTAACTGAGAAAAATCCTTTTAAGAAATTGCACTATTCAACCGAACATTTGTGCCATTTTGATAAACTTAATTCAATCCTTGGATTGTATGGCCGACATTACTTGCCAATAAAAAAAGCAAGGTGGTATCAACTGCTTGGCGGAGCATTACAAAAAAAAATAATTCTTGGTGAAAAGTATACTGATACGAGAATAAATTGCATTTATCCCTTGCCGACAGAACAGGGAAAAAATGATTTGATTTATTTGTTCAAGAAAGTTTTATCACAAGTAAATATGACTATTGAAGAGCCTATCAGTTATCACCCTGAGCAATTAATCGGGAAGGTTATCGAAGTTATGGAAGATAATCCAGACGGCAGACCGAGAAAGATTAAAGTCAAAAAAGAGAATAGAGGATATTTTGATTCAGACTTTATAGAAATTGACGAGGCAAACATTTTAATTTTTAATAAAGACGAGCAGACTCAACAGGCCAGAGAATATATTTCTAAAGCATTAAATCCCATTGACAGAAATGAGGTAGTCAAGAAACTTGTTGGTGATCTGCCAAATGAAAGAGTCCAGTATTGTCCTAAATGCACTATAACAGCTTATTTTCAACCTTCAAAAAAGATTGAAGAAAATTTTTTCTTACAAGGGTTTGGAAGAAGATTCTTGATCCCTGTCGGGAATGTAGAACCATTTTTAAATTATGGAAATGAAGGGGACTTCAAAAGAAAAATATCTCCTTCTGAAATATCAAAACAAAAGTGCGTGGGAGACCTTGCAAAATATTTGACTAATGTAAAACAAAGTATGAAAGATCGAGAATTTGTTTTTACTCCTGAGGCAATTGAAAAAATAAATTTCTATCACCAATACCTTATTGCAGAAGGCCAGATACATAGCGAGAAAATCTCAAACTTGACAAAATTAATCAAATGGACCATACAAGATTACTTGATTAGAATGTCCTGTATTCTTGCAAGTAGTTTTTATACGAATGTTGTTGACGCTAAGTTTGTTGCTCTGGCCTATATGGACTTGGTTGAATTGTTACAAAATACATTTGACTTTATCAAAGAACAAGTATATGGAAATTTTGATTATGGGACAGGTTGGCAAGGTGCGAATTATAAAGAAAAGAATTGTTTAGAATACCTCTATGACAAGAAAGCATTTTCTTCTGAAACTTCTGAAGTTTCTATTGGGGAGTTTATCACATACTTAGAAGAAATCTACAAAGTAAAAGAAACACGAGCAAGGCAGATTTTGGCCACTTTTAGAAAAAAAGGTTATGTAGATAGTAAGCAAACCGATAAAAATGAAACGAAGATTTGGTTGACTTTTATCCCTCAAACTGAGAATTTGGTCTTTGAGGGTGACAAGGGTTGCAAGGGTTACAACATATACGAAAGTGTATTTTCGGGTATAAATGGCATTTTAGATGGGTTGTCAGCCTTGTCACCCTTGTCAGCCATAAATGGTATTCCTGTCGAAAAGGTTGACTTCTCAGAACTAAATGAAGTTTTTGATAATGGATAAAAAACTTCAGGAGCAGACTATATGAGACTCCAAAAATATAACATTCCAGAAAAAACAATTTGTAGTTTTAAGGATTGTCAAAAGTCAGCAACAGCTCGTTACCTAAACAGAATGGTTTGCAGTTTGCATTATCGTATTTGTCGAGAGATAAATAAAATTAAAAGGGAAAAGGGCGATGAAGAATAAGAAACAGACATTCGGAAAGATATTGCAAGGAGCGATCAACAAAATGAGTATTGTCAGATTTCTGAGATGGGTAACTAGACCATCTGGAACAAATATCTGTTCTGCTTGCAGGAAGAACAAAGCAGAACTTGTTGTAAAGGGGAATCTTCTTTGTTATAAATGTTTGAGGCTAGAAAATGGATGATATCATGGAATTTATTGATTGGATCTGTGATAGGCCTTTGATGGTGAGGTGCAAAAATCCCGGATGTGATAATAAATTCAAAAATTATAAGGATCATAAACTTTTTTGTTGTGATGCTTGTAAAGTAAAATATAACAACTTAATAAGAAAATCTAATAACCCTTTCAAGAATTATGAATGTTATATCTGCAAGGGTCAAGCTAATGGTATCTTTCACAAGAAGTATGTTTGTTCCATATGTTTTAATAATCTAAACAAATCAGGAAACATTTCAGATGATTGAAGGTAAAAAACCTCTGACAAGAAGACAGCAAATTGTTTTCAATCTTTATCAAAAAGGTTTCACTCAAAAACAAATCGCAGAAATGGTTGGCGAAAGATATCAAGCAACTATTGCCCACATTATCCAACAAATAAAAGTAAAAGGTTATGATTCACAAATAGAAATTTTTAAGGCCTTGGTTACGACCAAAAGAACACCACTAACCGATAAATGGTTACAAGCGGAGGTTGAATCAAATAAAGAAGTATGAATGATTAACATAACTATACATAAAGGTACACATTTTAGCATTATATGATATTATCCCAAACATTTTATAATAGTATATACTAAATTTATTTGTATAGTGCCCTGTTTTTACAAGAAAACCAGATAGACCAACAGAGAGGTAAGGATCTTACCCCTTCTCAACCACATAAAATAAATATAATTATTATGATCCTTAGCTAACTTTGTTAACCAAAATAACTGCTAACTTTAAATTGGGCTAGAGCCAAAAAATCAAGATAATAAAATATAATATCACATATTATAATCTAATAAAAGGAAACAAAATGAGAGCTGTAAGAACTTATAAGAGAACAAGCAGGAAAGATAAGCATCCAGAACTTCAGGATAAAGATATTAATCTATTCTGTCAGAGCAAGGAATTTAAAATAATAGAATCGATTGAAGAGAAAGGTTCGGCCTATCTATCAAGAGATAAAAGAGAATGTTGGAAGATGCTTGTTGATAAATGTAAGCAGGATAAAAGCGATATTGTTCTTTGGAGATATGATCGTGCTTTCAGAAATGCAAAAGAGTTTACAAAGTTCATGATTGAGATGTATGAAGTTCATGGGATAAAGGTTTATTCAGTTCAGGAGACTTGGGTCAATGATATCTGGGACGCAACTCAGGATCTCCCAGAGAATATTCCAGAAGAATGGAGAAACTTCTTGCAAGGTATCTTAAAACAAACCTGGAGGGCAATGGTTCATATTGTTGGAAAGGCAGCACAGGACGAAAGTGATAAGAAAAGCCAGAGAACTAAACTCGCAGTAATAAGAAAAGATGGAGAACCAACAAAAAGTTATAAGGGGAAGTTATGGGGAAGAAAAAGTATAACTGATAGAGTATTAAAAGAAGTTTTGGAATTGCATAAGCAAGGATTATCTATAAGAGAAATAAGTTCACAGGTTGTCTATTGGGATGGCCAGAGAAACAAACACAATCTGTCCAAAAGTGCTGTCCACAAAATTCTATCACAATTAAAGCAAGAGGACATCGTAATAAATGAATGTCCATTAAAATCTGATTAAAAGAACATCCAAAATATATGAGGTATAGGAGGGATGGAAAAAGGAATCTTGTTGCTTATGATAGAATAATTCTACAATCTAAAAAAGAAGCAATATTGAAACCAATAGCAAAAGAAAATCAGATAAGGAAACCTGAATCTGTTAAGCCAATATTGGCAAAACAGAATGTTCGAGAAACTATTTCTAAACTTGCGAGAGTAAGTCATGGAACTTATGATAAAGCAAAGTTCATAGAATCAAAAGCCGACGATGAAACTAAAAAAAAGTTATCAAAAGGAGAAGAAACAATAAATAAAATCTATACTGAACTTAAAAAGAAAGAACAACGGGAGAATATTGTTAAAGAATTTAAGGAAGCTCCAAAATTAGAGGGAACTAAAAAAAAGTATGGGATAATTCTTGCAGATCCTCCGTGGAATTTTTGGAGTGGAGGATGGAAAAACCAAACACAACATTATAAAACTATGACACTTGAAGATATAAAAAATCTTCCAGTTGAAAATTTGGCTGCTGAAAATTGTGTATTATTTCTTTGGGTTACATTTCCAATATTAAAAGAAGCGTTTGAAGTAATTGAATCGTGGGGTTTTAAATATTCTACATGCGGATTTAATTGGATAAAAAGAAATAAGAAATCAGCAGGATGGTTTTTTGGATTAGGCAGTTGGACCAGGGCTAATTCCGAACTCTGTTTAATCGCAACAAGAGGAAAACCAATAAGACAATCTGCTTCAGTATCACAAATAATAGACACCCCTATTGAAGAACATAGTAAAAAACCAGATATTGTCAGAGATAAAATTGTAGAACTTATTGGGGATATCCCCCGAGTGGAATTATTTGCAAGAGATAATACTAAAGGTTGGGATGTTTGGGGGAATGAAATAAAAGAGGAGATCATAAAGGATGGAGATAAAAACAAATGAGATGGTCAATTTAATTGAAGAATTAAAGAAACATAGAGATTCAAAAGAGATAATAGAACAAAAATTAAAGAACCTTATTGATTGTGATTTTGTAGAACAAGAATTACAGATAAAAAATATCTCAAAAGAAACCGGGATAACCCAGGGAACTTTATTAAAACAACTTGAAAAATACAAAGAAGAAAAAATTGCAGACGTTTATTCTGTGAAATCAGGGAAAGAATGGGCTATAAGACTTCATGTAACTACTGGTTTTGGATCGTCTCGACGACTTTCTAATCCTGAAAAAAGAAATAAAGCAGAAGATATTTATAACGATTTATATAGAGAGTTTAGACGTTCTCTTGATAAATCCGCATAGGATACTCCGAAGACAAAAAATGGAAAGTTATATATACTAGATTGATTTAATAATTAATGGGGGAAAGATTTAAAAAATGGCTATAGCAATGTTTTCTATGGAAAGTGAAGAATCAATAATAATGGAATTTGAGCTGTCTGAAGACCTCATAGAGTCATACAACAATAATAAAGATATTGTTTTTTTAGATCTTCAATTAAAAAATATAGTAGAGAAATTTCCTGTTGGAACTTTATTACAAGTGACTAAGAAGATAGGCTCGTCTATACAAATTCTCGGTGTAAAAGAAGTTAATAATTCTCTCATATCTTCGATGATAGGAGAGTAAATATGGTTTCGATAACTTATAGCCATAGGATAATATGCGATTATGATTTTCTTGTTTGGTTATTGAAACAACCAGATAAAAATCTGATATATTCTCAACTTTTACATATAAAATCTTCTTCAGAACAATGGAAAAGATGTCATAATTTAATATTGTCCTCGGAGACAGATAACAATGATTATTCTAAAACATTAACTCCTCAAAACATCAGTGCGATTTTTAAGATAGTCGGTGATCCCGATTTTTTATCTAGTTACAAAGACCAAGATACAAAGAATATTATTTTTGCCATAAAAATGGCGGATGAGAGGCCATTCAAATGCTGTTTTTTAACAACACCTGAAAAAGAGGCACTTTACAGGCAGAATAAACATTATATGGGGATTTCTTCAGTAGAGATTGCTTCGGGAGATCAAGCAAAAAAAATTATTCGTGATTTCTTTTCTGTTTTCGAGTATAAAAGAGAACAAGAAAGACAATAAACTTTGACTAGGCTAAATTTCTAGAAAGGTAATATCTGCTCCGAGTCTCGGTGGGGCATTTAGAAGAAATAGTAACAAAAATCAGGTATAATCCACAACAGGGTGGTGGGATTTATATTATCGACGAAGGAGATAATATTACTCTCCAGAGTTCAACCAGTTACAGAAAATTTTGACAATTTTCTGTCTGTTCAATTTCTGCTGAAATTGCACATACATCAATTATTTGATTCAACGAGGGTGGCGAGCATTTCGCTCTTGATATTATTTCTACTATCTTGAAAAGTTACAAGAGCAAAATGCGAGCGGGGATTTTTTATTATGAATGGTTTGGAGAGATTATCAAAGGGCAGGTTTAAATAAAACAATTTACGATAATTTCTATGAAAACAAAAGAGATTGTCTATATTTCGCTAGGGGTTTTTTTATTTCTGGTGATCGGTTTTTTACTGACTCGGACACTTCCTGACACAGGGTTTGATTTAAGTCCAAATAATCAATTTGAATTTAATTTCAGTATAAATGAAACAGGCCAGGCACTGGATGGAGAAATTGTCATCGACAATCGTTCTTTTGGCCATACAAAAAATGGGATAATCAGTATTGAAAAAGAAAATCTAAGCAGAGCTGGATTTGATTTCAAAACCGAGTATAATGGGAAAGATTTTTCATTCTACTATGAATTTTATCCTGAAACAGATCATGGCAAGGCGAATTTCATTGTGCTGCAAGAGCAATTAAAACAAAAAAAGACTTATCTGGAATTCTATGAGACTCTGGTAAACTGCTCGTTAAACGGAAAAATTTATGTAGACGATAAATTATTGGGAGAAACAAAAAAAGGAAAATATGAATTATCTGAAAAAGAATATATTGAAAAATTCAGGGCAAACGCGAGTCTGCAGATCTATGGATTGAGTGATCTGTGTTTTGGCAAGGATGAAAATCTTCCGTTCACAGAATCCTGGATAATCCACGACCTGGGATATTATTTATACAATAATGAGAATGTCTCTTTTGATATCCAAGCGAATCTGCGTAAACCGACTGAGTATATAGAGATGCAAGGATTTGTGAGGCCTGATGAAGTTAAACCTTATTTAGAATCAGAATTAAGAAAATTCTTCAAAGATGATACTGAAGAGAATCTGAACTTGATTTCAAAATATGGTATACATTATCGAGATGATTTTTTATTATTCCAAAAAGCAGATTATTGGCAAACGCCGGCAGAGACATTAAAAAGAGGGGAAGGAGATTGTGAAGATTGGGCAGTTACTGTGCTTTCATTAATCAGAGCCTATAATGATTCTCTAAAATGTTTTAACATGGATTGGCAGACGCATTTGAGTGTTTTTTGTTATTTTAATAATAAATTCATAATCTATGATCAGGAAAGGACTAAATTCAAAACTGGATTAAAAACTGAAAATACTCAAGATCCTATCGTTCGGCAGGAAAATCAAATAACAATAAGAAACATGAGAAATAATTATCTTACAGACTATGGCATTCCTCCAGACCAAAGAAAATTATTTGCAGTATTCAATGAAAAAGAACTGGTAATCTTCGATACTGATGAAGATTTTGTCAATTGGGCATTGACATTGATAGAAAAAAATTAAAATGGAAAAAAGAAAAGTAAACCTAAAAGTCGTCGTCCAATCGTTATTGGCCCTGAACTGTTTTATCTTAGTCTTTCTTGTAAGCTGGTGGTTCATCGCACCTGTCGGGATATTATTGTGGCTGAACAATAGAGAATTATTCGGGAAAAATTAATTCAATTGCTCAGAAGCCCTAAGTATATTTATCTCGAGATCTTGATTTTTTTTCATGAACTTGCTGAATAGGGCTTGGATTTTCTTATCCTGCTTTCTCTTTTCTCCGTCGATATTATTGAGCTTTGCATATAATTCTATTTCCTTGTTAGAACAGGAATAAAGCGGTTGATTGTTTTGATTTGATTTGGCAAACTTACCGTGTAAAATCTCTGAAAATATTTTTTCTGAGATCTGAGAAAGATTTTCAGAAGAAAATCTAGGGTTTGGGGAAAATTTGACTGTGAATTTTTTTTCAATTACCTTCTTTAAAACAGCGGTGTTTAAACTTGAGTCTTTTTTTAGTGTAAATATTTTATCTCGAGGAAGCATATTATATTTCCGTATGGCTTTGAAGATCTTTCTTTCAAAATAATCAGAAAAACAATTTTTGCAGAGTTTTGTCTGGTTTGTGAATTGCCAGACTGGTTTTATTGAACAATTTTTGCAGGTCATTTTTTTATTATGAATATTTTTAATTTAACTTAATATCATCTTCCGTCATATCCAAATTTATCGTCATAAGTCGGATGGTCGATTATATCCAAAACAAAAGCTATTATCTCTACCTCGTCGTTATTTGTCAAAGTGTAAAGCATTCTCCAAAACGCAGGAAGCTCTACCCTAAATAAATTTTTTGTAGAATATTTTTGTTGATATTCTTTTGGAATCAAATTTTTAGCAATTGGGTTTCCATAGTGGATATTTGCTTT